>NZ_CAWPKW010000287.1:0-39292 GCF_963888615.1 Brasilonema octagenarum UFV-OR1
TCGGGCATCCCTCTCCTTATAAAGGAGAGGGAAAGATTTTAGCGCCGATTCAAGCTAGGGTGAGGTTTAAGCTTTTTTATCCCATTTGCCATGAACAAACAAGAACCCCGACAACTCTTATGAAGTCGGGGTTCTGAACCGATTGCTATCATTCAGTTGCTCACGGATTTGATACCAAATAATCTTCCAGTAAAGAGACGATCGCCTCTGGATGAAGATTCTTATATTCTTTTGTCCCAATTTGCAAAATCAAATTCGGTGCGTTTTTACAACATTTTAAACAACTAGTGCGCTCAATGATGACTTGATCTGATAAACCGCGAATGGACAAAATCTTTTCTAATTCTGACAAGTAATTTTTTGCACCACGCTTGACACAGCCAGATTTTTGGCAGGTTAAAATCTTTGCCTTAGGAGCACGTTTGTGTTGTTGAACGGGTGTTTTTTGAGTCGAACAAAAATTAAGTGGTGCTATGCTAAAAGCTTTTAGTTTGACTTCGCCTGTTTGGGTGTCTAGCTTACTGATACCAAATACACGAATTTGCTCGCCAGGAATTAGAGATAAATTGAGGTGTTTACGTAATTCTTTAGGAATTTTGATTTGTACATCCTCGGATTCTAACGCCAGTTGTAAGTATTTGGATTTGCCTGGGCTATCACCAACAAAGCTCAGGAATTGTCCTTCGAGGTTAAATTCAGATAATTTTAAGTAATGATGACCCATGTTTTTTTAATCAGTGGATTTTTTGTGTGGGTTGTCTTTTTTAAGTAAGTGGAAACAGATAATCGTAATACTTAGATCTTGCTTTCTTATTTTTGTCCACCAAGAACGCCAAGAAATAAATTTCTTGGCTCAAAGTCCAAGTCCGTTAAAACGGACTGGGTAAGTCTTTGAGTCCGTTTTAACTGACATTTTGCACTATTCTCAAGAACGCAACCTCGTCCGCCTCGGAATCAATTGGGAGGCTCACACTTCAAGTCTCTTAAAGTAGACTCAAAGGCTTATGCAGTCGTCTAAAGACGACTTTGACTATGAGACTAGGGTTTAAACCCTAGGCGGTTGTTGGCACAAGTGCAAGATCTCAGCCTTAAACTCGTACGCGGTTACACGCTGGCAACGAATGAAAGAAACACTACCTCCCTTCTTCCCTATTCCCTCTTAATTTTGCAAGAGGCTTGGTGCTAAGCTAGGAGAGGCGTTTAGCTTCTACAGTCTGAGGTAAATCTACCAATTCTGGCAAGTTAGTAAATGCTAATTCCCAGCCATTTGCTAAGGTCAAAATTTTGCCTTCTGGTCCTTCAGTTTGTTTGACAACTTCTTCTTCAAGGTCTTTCTTGGCAACGTAGACGACCAAGTTTCCAGCATCATTTTGACGCAGCATGACTTTCATAAGAATTTTACCGCTTCCTAGTGTTGAGATTAATGTATTTGAGAAATGTCTGATTTTCTGTTCAGAAAAATAAGTTTATGAGACTTACTCAGTCATTTCTTGCCCTTTCTCAACAAGTTCTAATTCTTTTTTGAGACAACCTATGACAAATCCTTTGTCCAAAAAATGGACTGCATAGATATAGGATCTTTGTAAATAAGTGCCTATACTAGCAACGTAGCCAGTATCTCCTTTTGTCGCTAAGATAACTCCAATCTCTTGACCAGGAAAAGTGCCATCGTTCTTAATAACTTTACGCAATCGGACTTTATCACCAATGTTAAAAGCTGGTGGTTCTTCTAGTTCTACTTCATCTGATGGTCGCATGTGAATACCTCTGTTGTTCTTGTACTAAATCCAACAGTTCTTGCACGGTTAAACTGCGTTTTTTCTCTACTGATTCTTGTCTTACCGCATCTAAAACAGATTGAGTTTCTTGTGAACTCAGAAAAATACCATGCTCTTGCAGGATACTAGATAATAAATGCCGACCAGAATGCTTACCCACAACCAAACGCCGCTCCCAGCCTACTTCTTGGGGAGCAAACGGCTCGTAAGTGGTGGGGTTTTGCAGTACGCCGTGAGCATGAATACCAGCTTCGTGGGCAAAGGCATTCTCACCAACAATTGCCTTCCAAGGTGGTACATGAGATCCTGATGCAGCCGCAACAAGTCGAGACAGTTCTAATAAACGAGGGGTTTCAATACCCAAATTAACGCCGTATATACGTTTAAGAGCCATGACAACTTCTTCTAAAGCTGCATTTCCGGCTCTTTCGCCTAACCCGTTCACTGTAGTATTGACTGATAAGGCTCCAGCTTTAAGACCAGCAAGAGCGTTGGCAGTTGCCAAGCCAAAATCATTGTGAGTGTGAATTTCTACGGGAATGACTAAAGCCGATACTAATCTTTTGACTTTAGTGTATGTGCTGAAGGGGTCGAGAATGCCTACTGTGTCACAAAAACGAAACCGTGATGCACCCCATTCTTGGGCATATTGCGCAACATCGAGAAGGAAGTTTTCATCAGCTCTAGAAGAATCTTCTCCTCCTACCGACACCCAAAGACCTTTATCAAGAGCAAAGTTAATGCTATCTCTCAATTGTTGCAGAGTGACTCGCCACTGACCATGAAATTTAGCAGCGATTTGGATTCCAGAAACGGGAATAGCGATATGCACTCGCTTCAAACCGCAAGCTATGGAAGCTTGAATATCAGAAATGACAGCGCGATTCCAGCCAAGCAGTTTGGCTTGCAAATCTAACTGAGTAATTGCTGATATCGCTCGTGTTTCTTCCTCACCCATCGCCGGAATACCGACTTCCAACTCATGAACGCCGATGGTATCGAGAAATTTGGCGATCGCGACTTTCTCTTGTAAGTTGAAGGCTACTCCTGCTGCTTGTTCGCCGTCGCGTAGTGTTGTGTCATTTACCAGGACTTGATTCATCTTAAAAACCTCTGAGAAAATGATGAATGATGACAAGCATTGAACTCAGACTAATTGGAACCAGAACCGAGAATCTTTTTTTGGTGATTTCGGTTTATCTGGAATCCAATGCAAGTAAATTTACACGGAGATGAATCACTCTTGTGTTGTCAAATCTATTCCGTGAATTTTAGGAATATTCTGATTTTTGTATTTTGACTTTTCGCCCAAATATTACTATTCATAGTTGATAATTCTTGCTCTATCTGTATGCCATCAAACAAGAATTTGGTATCAACTACAAATTGTTATTATCTGGTGGGGTTTCTGTCTCACCAAATAGCATATGACTGAGATACGTATTCGCAAGTCCGGAAAACACTAAAATGCTCAATCCGGCTATTAAGGTAGAAATCATCGTCACATCCTCCTAAAGTTATTCAGGATTTGTAGATCGTCATTTTGACCGCACATTGGAATTTATACAGTCTTCTTAAGTTTTGAATATTTTAATGATTGGTGCTGATTTTTATCAGCTAAAATTTGAATTGTTTAACTTTGGTCTTCTAGCCAATCTAAAATGCGCTCTAGCTGTTCTATATCAACTAAGCCATACTGCCAAAGAAGCATTGATAAAGGACTATTATCTAACTCATGTTTACGTAATGCTACAGAAATGTCCATAGTTGAAAGTGCAAATTCCTTTTCTAAAAAATCAATAAATTTTACATGAGTTTGATGGTTTGCCATAAGAAAAAGTTTTACCAAAACTATAAAGTATAAAGGTTTAAGGATAAAGGATGTAGACGCTACAGATACTTTCCCAGGGCGGGAGAAACCCCCGTACCGCTGGCGTTCGTCAAAAGTCAAAAGTCAAAATGCTTATGATGTAAGCTTTTGGTTGATTTTGAATGGGTGCTTTATTGATGCGCCCCGTGTACTAGTAGGGTAAAAGAAAAATTTTAACATCTGAACGTCAACCTAACCCTTCATACTTCTTTTCACACCTCACGCCTGTTTTCAGGCTTGCTGATCTCAAATGAAAATCGTCAAAAATTTAAACCTGCCAACATTTTTCTAGCCAATCGATTAATTCTTGGCGACTTCCCATAAATTGCAGTACGGTACTGCGGACAAGAATAGCTGTCAGACAACTATTCACTTGTACCCGCAAAGAACCATCAGGATGACACCAACAGTTGATCATTAATTCTTGCAAGCGGTGACAGATTTGCCTGCGATCGCTCACGGGGATCTGCACAATATGCTCGCCTGAGGCTTGGAAACTACACGATTGCAACATAGTTAACGTTCCTTTATCACCAATTCTTTTTCCGTTTTCTGATTTGTAAAGGTTTCTAGCTTTTGTTCGAGTTGCTCAATACGTTCGAGCAAAGAACGAATGACACTCGCTTCTAAATCGGGTAGTTTTGCGTGTTCTAGGGGAGAGAGCTGTTCATTTTGCTTGCGAGAAACAATCCGTCCTGGAACTCCCACAACAGTGGAATCTGGTGGAACATCGCGTAAAACAATGGAACCTGCACCGATGCGGACGCGGTCGCCAATCTCAATATTGCCCAAAACTTTTGCACCCGCCCCTACAACGACGTTTTTCCCCAAGGTAGGATGGCGCTTACCACTTTGTTTTCCTGTTCCACCAAGGGTGACACCTTGGTAAATCAGCGTATTGTCGCCAACGATAGCAGTTTCGCCAATGACAACACCCATACCGTGGTCGATAAACACACCCTTGCCAATCTCCGCACCCGGATGAATTTCAATTCCTGTCAGAAACCGTCCTAAGTGAGAAATCAAGCGGGGGATAAAAACCACTCCACGACTGTGCAACCAATGAGCAAGCCGGTGCAAAGATAGTGCATGGAATCCAGGGTAACAAAACAGTACCTCCAGCCAATTGCGTGCTGCTGGATCTCGCTCAAATATGATGCGAAAATCACTTAATAACGCCTCAAAAGAAACGCCAGAAAGCATAGCAAAAAGCGGGTGGGAATCGCCGCCCAGCATTTTTGCAATTTTTAAATTCCTGATATAGTCGAGGGGCTGTTGCATCAGTTTTGCAGGAATGAAAATAGCGGTGTGCTATATTCTCTGCTTATATCAGGTGTTTGCAAAGATGGCTGTGTCTCTAACGCCGATTGAATTTATTGAATTGATTAAAGCTGTACTCAAGTGTGTGTGAACCTTGATTTAATGCAAATTTAAAATTTGTCTTGGGGTAGGGGTACTAGTATTTCCAGGATCGGGGTACTTGAATTTATGGGGGAGAGGACTAAGTATTTTTGTACTCAATAGAAATTGGCTTGCCATAAGACTTTTCTGCTGTTTAGGCAAGATATTTTCGCATAAATTAACAAGATTTCATCTGTACTCAGACATAAGACGAAAGAGCTATATACAAAAGTTCTGTATATGCAATTACTATTTATTATAATATTCCTACAATTGAAAAAAGACAAGTTTTACTATTTGATCTGATGGTTTTTATCTGTAAGTACAGATACTATTTTGTGTATGTAGAATTGTAGTTTGATTAACGGTTAAATCTATTTTATCCCTTTAGATAAGAATTTTGAGTGTTTTATATAAGAAAAAGCAATATTTTTATGCATTTTCTGCATCTTCTCGAAATGAAAAAACCTGCAAATGCAGGCTTATCTAGTACAATTTTCGACTGTTATTTTAAGAATTCCCACAAAAGTTCCACACATTAATTGGCAACAGTAATAGCAATTTTACCTACTGCTCGCTCTGTTTCGCTATATGTATGAGCGGCGGCGAGTTCTTGTAGAGGGTAGGTGCGATCAATCACTGAGCGCATTTTACCAGTCTCAATCAACTCTTTTAGGTAAACTAAGTCCTGAGTATCAGGTCTTTCAAGGATAAATGTTGCTTTTTTACCAGGAATCAGCGCTGTCAAAATAATCTGGACAAAGCTTTCAAGGCTGGGGAGTGTCGTCACGTAAATTCCATTGGGTTTTAGAGCTTGTTTACAACCAGAAAAGGACTGCTTAGCAACTGCATCCAAAATGATGTCGTACTGCCCTAATTCTTGGGTGAAGTCTTGTTGTGTATAGTCAATAATGCGATCTGCTCCCAAAGATTTTACGAAATCAATGTTTTTTGTACTGCAAACTGCGGTTACTTGTGCACCATACGCCTTAGCAATTTGTACTCCAAAAATACCCACACCACCAGAACCGCCATTCACAAGAACGCTTTGATTTGGCTGAATCTTCCCCAAGTCTCGCAGCCCTTGCAGTGCAGTGAGTGCGGCTACGGGGACAGAAGCTGCTTCTTCATAAGTCATGTTTGTTGGTTTAAGAGCAGCATTATTTTCTGGAACGGCTGCAAATTCTGCATAAGCTCCTCCCAATGGACTAATAGAGCCGTATATAGCATCTCCGGACTTAAATTGCGTAACTTGAGAACCAACTTCTATCACTTCTCCCGACAAATCAAACCCTATAATCATGGGAAATTTGTTACCCGTGATAAATTTCAACATTCCTTTGCGCATTTTCCAATCAACAGGATTAACGCAAGCCGCATGAACTTTGACAAGTAACTGATTCGGTTTAATTTTCGGAGGTTCTACATCTTCGTACTCAAACACCTCCGGGGAGCCATATCGACGGATAACCACTGCTTTCATAGTTTTACTCTTGGTACCCTGATTTTTGGGCAGAATTAGGACAATATTTTTTCTCAGTGTAACGAGAGTATGGTGTTGGTAGCTTTTCACCCAACATCTCTTAGGCATTCTCTGGCGAAGCCAAAGAACGAGGAATGTCTTGTAAAAACTGCCTGACTGCTTTTGGTGAACGCAGAACAATAACTTGCGATCGCGGTGTTAGCTGGCTCAGTTTTTCCAAAATGCCAGGACGACTCCAGAACCAATAATCATGATTTTCTTGACTTAAGACCAAGTTATGTTCAAAGATATCTTTATTCCAGATTCCACTTGTTCAAACTCCGTTAGTTGAGATATTATTCTATTAATCGGTCAAATCAACTGGGTAAGAAACCTTCTTTTTCTTGATTACGCCTGAAAGCTAGCCGAAATTCATCAGGGAAAGCCTATCAATATCTAGTAAAGATCAGCATACCAACTAAATATTAAAAAAAACTTAAATAGCATTTTTTCTTCCCAAAGAATGATATTCTGTATACAGAATTGAATTTCGCAAATTTCTGGAGTAGCGCTCCTTGATCTGCTCCAGATTTCCAAAATCAAAATCTCTTTCTCTTCAGGCAGTGCTCTAGGTATTATTTCACCACCCTTTGAGTACAAGGTGAAAAACCGAAAAAAAAGCTAAGATTGCGCTCAAGTCCTTGCAGGGATTGGTTTTTGTATGAGTACAGAAATACTTGTCCCCACTTCCATAAATACTCGAACCTCAACTGAAAAATTCTAGTACCCCTACCTGGAAAAAAATTTTGTGACTCCTCAAATGCATAAAGGGTAAAGGTTTTTAGTATTGAGTACAAGTCTAATCAATCCAATAAATTCTATCCAGAACACAAGCGCTGCCCTTATTCAAGACAACTGATATAAAACTTATATCGCCAACACTTAAAGCGCAAACAAAAAACAGCGCAGTGAGTGAGTGGAGGGATGAGATAGCACCATGCCCCTGTGAACAGAAGTCGCGCCTTTACGCGATCGCCCTTAAGTCAAAAAGCGTTGACACACTACCAGCCCTTGAAAACTTTGGGTAAACAGCGCAATACAAGACGCGGCTTCGATTCTTAACTCAACAGAGTGGCTATGGCATCTTCCACGGTGGCAACGTTAGTACCTGACCTTTTGCGAAATTCAATGACACAACAGTTTACAGGACTCGTTACGCCAGTAGTAACAGAATCCACTCCAACCAAAGCAAAATCCAGCGGTTGCGGCGGATGCAACGATGATAGCAGCGCCACTGTGGAAATGGAGGAAAAGCTCAAACAACGGATTGCCCAGCATCCCTGCTACAGTGAAGAAGCCCATCACCACTATGCAAGGTTGCACGTTGCAGTTGCCCCTGCTTGCAATATTCAATGCAACTACTGCAATCGTAAATACGACTGCGCTAACGAGAGTCGTCCTGGAGTGGTGAGTGAATTGCTGACCCCAGAAGAAGCAGCACACAAAGCTTTAGTAATTGCAGGCAAGATTCCTCAATTAACCGTGTTGGGAATTGCAGGTCCTGGCGATCCATTAGCAAATCCAGAGAAAACTTTCCGCACTTTTGAGTTGATTGCAGAAAAAGCGCCAGATATTAAGCTTTGTCTGTCAACTAACGGTTTAATGCTGCCTGAGTACGTTGATCGCATCAAACAACTCAACATAGATCATGTTACTATGACTATTAACATGATAGACCCAGAAATCGGGGCAAAAATTTATTCTTGGGTTCACTACAACCGCAAGCGTTATAGAGGCATCGAAGGAGCAAAAATTCTGCACGAAAAGCAGATGGAAGGATTGCAAGCCCTTAAAGAAGCTGACATTTTGTGCAAAGTCAACTCGGTGATGATTCCGGGTATTAATGATCAGCACCTGACAGAGGTGAATCAGGTCATTCGCTCCAAAGGCGCATTCCTTCACAATATTATGCCGCTGATTTCTGCACCAGAACACGGCACCCACTTTGGATTAACTGGTCAGCGCGGTCCCACACCAAAAGAAGTGAAGGTTGTGCAAGATAATTGCGCTGGTAACATGAAGATGATGCGTCATTGCCGTCAGTGTCGTGCTGATGCAGTCGGTCTTTTGGGTGAAGATCGCAGCCAGGAATTTACTAAGGATAAATTCATGGAAATGACTTCAGAATACGACCTAGAAAAACGTCAAGAAGTTCATGCAGGCATTGAGAAGTTTAAAGAAGAACTCAAAGCAGCCAAAGAAAAGGCTCTCACTGCTGTAGAAACAAGCAATGGCGCATCTGTAGAAAGCAGTCCAATCTTAGTTGCAGTCGCCACTAAAGGTGGTGGATTGGTTAACCAACACTTTGGTCATGCCAAGGAATTCCAGATTTATGAAGTTGATGCCAATAAAGTTTCTTTTGTTGGACATCGAAAAGTTGACCACTATTGTCAAGGCGGATACGGCGAGAAAGCCACTCTAGAAAATATCATTCAAACAATAGCTGATTGCAAAGCAGTATTGGTCTCTAAAATGGGTGACAGTCCCAAAGAAAAATTGCAACAACTCGGAATTCAGACGGTTGAATCCTACGATGTGATCGAGACAGTTGCTTTAGAATTTTATCAGCAATACCTTCAGGAACAAGGGAACTAAAAGACCAAAAGCATGCCCTTGAGTGAAGCCTAGACGTCGTTGGGCAGCTTATTGAAGGATAGGGTCGAAAGTCAAAAGTTAGAAATCTGAGGAATTTTTAACTTTTAACTTTTCACTTTTCCTTCTCCCCATTACCCAATATTTAGTACTCACTACCCAATTCCCAATCCACAATTTATAAGATAATAAGGGGAATAGTCATGACTTATAAAATTACCAGCAAGTGCATTTCCTGCAAATTATGTCTTTCTGCCTGTCCCACTGGTGCAGTCAAAATAGTTGACGGTCGTCACTGGATTGATCCTAACCTATGCACAAACTGTGATAATACGACTTACAGTGTCCCTCAGTGTGCGGCTGGTTGTCCCACCTGCGATGGTTGCGTCAAAGAACGTGGGGATTACTGGGAGTCTTGGTTTACCACTTACAATAAACTCATAACAAAACTAACAAAAAAAGAAGAATATTGGGACAACTGGTTTAACTTATATTCCCAAAAATTTTCTGAGCAAATTCAGAAACGTCAAACATCAAAAGTCTAAGCTTGAACCAGTAAACAGTTATCAGTTTGAAGAAGAATTCAGCAATTCTGAATTCAGTATTCAGAAGCAAGAAAAAAAGAATTGCGACTTCTGACTCCTGAACGGCAGGCGCTACCCTGCGGGAAGCCCTCCGGCGTCTACAAGCCGGGAAACCCGTCCAACGCGCAGCCTCCTCCTGACTCCTTCACTGTTCACTGATAACTGTTCAACGGATATCTTATACAGATTTTCAGAAATTTTTGGTTGTAATCAAATTAAATTGGAAGCAATGCACAAAGACTGCATATATCTAGACAATAACGCCACCACCAAGGTAGATCCAGCAATTGTAGAGGCGATGCTGCCCTACTTCAGCGATTATTACGGCAATCCCTCCAGTATGCACACCTTTGGTGGGCAAGTTGGTAAAGCAGTAAGACTTGCACGAGAACAAGTGGCTGCTTTGTTGGGTGCTGAGGAATCAGAAATTATCTTTACCAGTGGAGGAACTGAGGGAGATAACGCCGCTATTCGTGCAGCGCTTTTGGCACAACCCCAAAAGCGACACATTATCACGACACAAGTCGAACACCCAGCAGTGCTGAATGTCTGCCAACAGCTGGAAACTCAAGGTTATTCTGTCACCTATCTATCAGTGAATCGTCAAGGGCAGTTGGATTTAAATGAACTGGAAGCCTCATTGACAGGCAATACTGCCCTAGTGACAATTATGTATGCCAATAACGAAACCGGTACGGTTTTCCCAATTGAGCAGATTGGGTTGCGCGTAAAAGAAAGTGGCGCACTCTTCCATGTCGATGCGGTGCAAGCTGTGGGTAAAATTCCCATGAATATGAAGACGAGCACCATTGATATGCTCACTCTATCTGGTCATAAAATGCATGCACCCAAAGGAATTGGTGCATTGTATCTACGACGCGGAGTTCGGTTCCGTCCCATGATTATCGGCGGAGGACAACAGCGCGGTAGAAGAGCAGGAACAGAAAATGTTCCAGGAGTTGTTGCTTTAGGCAAAGCAGCTGAACTAGAATTATTACATCTTGAAGAAGCGACAGCCAGAGAGAAGCAGTTACGCGATCGCCTTGAGCAAACTCTGATCAACACAATTCCCAACTGCGAAGTCAATGGTGATCCAGCAAACAGATTACCAAACACCACCAACATTGGTTTCAAATATATTGAAGGTGAAGCAATTCTTCTCCACCTAAACAAACACAACATTTGTGCTTCATCCGGTTCTGCTTGCAGTTCTGGCTCTTTGGAACCCTCTCATGTTCTGCGAGCAATGGGCTTACCCTACACCATTTTGCATGGTTCCATTCGCTTCAGCCTTTGCCGTTACACAACAGAAGCCGAAATTGATGCAGTTCTGGCAATTATGCCTGATATTATAGAGCGTCTACGTGCCCTCTCACCCTTCAAGAATGATAATGTCGGTTGGCTGCAACAACAAGAAAAATCAGTGCTTGGTGTAGGCAGATGAGGAACAGAAGGGAGAAAACAGGAAGCATAGGAACAGGGAAAACCCACCAGAGGGAGAGGAAGAATCCGCCGGACATTAACTCTTTATCTCCCTTGCGTCCTGCCTTTTCGAGAGAAAGCTCCCTACCCCCCAACTTTCCAATAATCCAATCCAATGTTCAAAATCAACAAATCTGAAATCGGCTATGTGGGACTATACAGATAAAGTGATGGATCTCTTCTACAATCCCAAAAATCAAGGGGAATTAGAAGACTCTACAGAACCTGGAATCAAAGTTGCTGTTGGAGAAGTCGGTAGCATTGCTTGTGGAGATGCCCTGAGACTTCACTTGAAAGTTGAGGAAACAACTGAAAAAATCCTCGAAGCTCGTTATCAAACCTTTGGCTGTACGAGTGCGATCGCATCTTCTGAAGCTTTGGTAGATTTAATCCAGGGTTCAACCCTAGACGAAGCCCTCAAGGTAACTAACAAAGAGATTGCCGACTATCTTGGCGGATTACCACAAGCAAAGATGCATTGCTCGGTGATGGGACAAGAAGCGCTAGAAGCAGCTATCTATAATTACCGAGGTATTGCTCCCGAAGTTCATGAAGACGATGATGAAGGAGCGCTAGTTTGCACTTGTTTTGGCATTAGCGATACAAAAATTAAGCGTGTGATTAGAGAAAATAATCTCACCACCGCCGAAGAAGTCACAAATTATGTCAAAGCAGGTGGCGGATGCGGATCTTGTTTGGCAACGATTGATGATATAATAGAATCTGTACGGCAAGAATCTGCTGCCCCTTCAGGTAATTCCTTGAAAAAGAATACGGCTAGTCAGCAAGCCGAAAAACCTCTGACACCAGTGCAGAAAATTGCACTGATTCAAAAAGTCTTAGATGAAGAAGTCAGACCCGTTCTCATAGCCGATGGCGGAGACGTAGAACTGTACGACGTAGATGGTGATTCTGTAAAAGTTCTGCTCCAAGGTGCATGTGGTTCGTGTTCTTCTAGCACAGCAACACTTAAGATTGCAATTGAATCTAGATTGCGCGATCGCGTGAGCAAAGACCTTGTCGTAGAAGCGGTTGAGCCATCATTGCTTTAAGACTTACGCACTTTACAATTCTACTGTAATATGCATTACCCTGAAACACCAAGTAGGATTTGACTCATATCATTGTCTTCCTTATCAACCCTTGAGTTCTACTAAAAACTGACAGCTAAATTCACTAGCTTTGAGTAACAAGAGTGAAGGTTTTTAGCGCTCAAGTGCGCGAATTTCAGTATCCAACCAACTCGCTTCAAAGGAAAAGGATATGAGCACATTATTCGACCAACTTGGTGGACAACAGGGTATTGAGCAAATAGTGGATGATTTCTACAAACGCATCATGGCTGACAACACCCTTAATCACTTTTTCGCTAATACAGATTTGGACAAACAGCGTCGTCATCAAGCTGCTTTATTCTCTCAGATCTTTGACGGTCCAAACCAATACACGGGTCGTCAAATGGAAAAAGTACACACGGGTATGAATCTACAGCAACAACACTTCGATGCGATTGCAAAGCACCTTGGTGAGTCACTAGCTCAGCGTGGAGTGTCGTCAGAGGACACAAACGCTGCACTTGCTCGCGTCTCAAGTTTGAAGGACGCTATTTTGAACAAGTGATGTCAAAGCTACGAATTCAAAATTCGCTCCTTCAAAAACAGAACTGAATTTTGAATGTTTGAGTAGCGAGGGTCAAGTCTTACTTGGTGTTTCAGGTTTATGCATATTCGGATGCATTTGTAAAGAAAGTCCCAACCAAATTTAACGAGGATAAATGATGTTCTTGCTTTGGATAGTTTCAGGGGTAGAGCGATCGCCACCGGCGGGCACATAGTGCCAATGCCACCTGATTCGTTCTACACACAGTCAACGCTGTAATTCTAATAGGCGTGACTCACAAAAAGCAAAGACCCACCAAACCAACCAATTAATTAGCAATCTAATTGCAGGAGAAAACTCATCATGTCCGAGGATAAAATCAGACAGATAGCATTCTACGGTAAAGGCGGTATCGGTAAATCTACCACCTCCCAAAACACCCTTGCCGCTATGGCAGAAATGGGTCAGCGCATCATGATTGTGGGTTGCGACCCAAAAGCAGACTCTACCCGTTTAATGCTGCACAGCAAAGCCCAAACCACCGTGCTTCACCTCGCCGCTGAGCGGGGCGCAGTAGAAGATTTAGAAATCGAAGAAGTGTTGCTCACCGGCTTCCGTGGTGTTAAGTGCGTGGAATCTGGTGGTCCTGAGCCTGGTGTAGGTTGCGCCGGTCGTGGTATTATCACCGCCATCAACTTCTTGGAAGAAAACGGTGCTTACCAAGACTTAGACTTCGTCTCCTACGACGTGTTGGGTGACGTTGTCTGCGGTGGTTTCGCTATGCCTATCCGTGAAGGTAAGGCACAAGAAATCTATATTGTGACCTCTGGTGAAATGATGGCGATGTACGCTGCTAACAACATCGCTCGCGGTATTCTCAAGTATGCTCACTCTGGTGGCGTGCGCTTGGCTGGTCTGATTTGTAACAGCCGTAAAGTTGACCGGGAAATCGAACTCATCGAAACCCTGGCGGAACGGTTGAACACCCAGATGATCCACTTTGTACCTCGTGACAACATCGTTCAACACGCAGAATTGCGTCGGATGACCGTCAACGAGTACGCACCTGACAGCGACCAAGGTAACGAATACCGCGCATTAGCTAAGAAGGTCATCAACAACACCAAGCTCACCATTCCTACACCTATTGAAATGGACGAGTTAGAAGCCCTACTCGTAGAGTTCGGTATCCTCGACGACGATAGCAAGCACGCAGAAATCATTGGCAAACCTGCAGAAGCTACTGCCAAGTAAGCAATGCCCTAGGGTGGGCAAGCAGCCCACCTTTGAAGACAGAAGAATAAAGAATGAAATATAAATGGTTCACTCTTCACTCTTCACTCTTCATCCTTCCTTCTCATCAGTAATTCACCAGCAAGGAACACTATGACATATACAGATGACAAAAAATCTTCCGAGCAAGATCCAAAAGCGCTCGTAGAACAAAGAAAACAAGTAGTTAAAGAAGTTCTAGACGCTTACCCCGACAAAGCTAAGAAAAAGCGGGAAAAGCATATAAACGTATACGAAGAAGGCAAGTCCGACTGCGGCGTTAAGTCCAACGTCAAATCTCTTCCTGGTGTGATGACCGCTCGTGGTTGTGCTTACGCTGGTTCTAAAGGTGTGGTCTGGGGTCCAATTAAGGACATGATCCACATCAGCCACGGTCCTGTCGGTTGCGGTTACTGGTCTTGGTCTGGTCGTCGTAACTACTACATCGGCACCACAGGTGTTGACACCTTTGGCACCATGCACTTCACTTCTGACTTCCAAGAACGGGATATCGTCTTCGGCGGTGACAAAAAACTCATAAAACTAATCGAAGAACTCGAAGTACCCTTCCCCCTCAACCGTGGTGTCTCAATTCAATCTGAATGTCCTGTCGGTCTGATTGGGGATGACATTGAAGCTGTCGCCAGAAAATCATCCAAAGAGATTGACAAGCCTGTTGTTCCCGTGCGTTGCGAAGGCTTCCGGGGTGTTTCTCAATCCCTCGGTCACCACATTGCGAACGACATGGTTCGTGACTGGGTGTTCACCAGATCTGACAAAGAAAAAAAAGAAGGCAAGCTGCAATTCGAGTCTACTCCTTACGATGTCGCAATCATCGGTGACTACAACATCGGTGGTGATGCTTGGGCTAGCCGCATCCTGTTAGAAGAACTCGGCTTGCGCGTAGTCGCCCAGTGGTCAGGTGATGGCACCATCAACGAGATGATGCAGACACCAAACGTCAAGATGAACCTGATTCACTGTTACCGGTCGATGAACTACATCAGCCGTCACATGGAAGAAGCTTACGGTATACCCTGGTTGGAATACAACTTCTTTGGTCCTACCAAGATTGCTGCATCCTTACGGGAAATCGCTTCCAAGTTTGACGAGAAGATCCAAGAAAACGCTGAGAAGATCATCGCCAAGTACCAGCCAGTGATGGATGAAATCGTTGCCAAGTATCGTCCAGGCTTGGAAGGCAAAACTGTTGCCATGATGGTTGGTGGTTTGCGTCCTCGCCACGTTGTTCCCGCTTTCCAAGATTTGGGAATGAGAATGATTGGTACAGGTTATGAGTTTGCTCATAATGACGACTACAAACGTACCACCAACTACATTGAAAACGGTACCATCGTTTTCGATGACGTTACTGCTTACGAGTTCGAGGAGTTCATCAAAGCACTCAAGCCCGACCTCGTCGCTTCTGGTGTGAAAGAGAAGTATGTCTTCCAAAAGATGGGTCTTCCTTTCCGTCAAATGCACTCTTGGGATTACTCCGGTCCTTATCACGGTTATGATGGCTTCGCTATCTTTGCTCGCGACATGGATCTAGCACTCAACAGCCCCACCTGGGGATTAATCGGCGCTCCTTGGAGCAAGAAAGCTAAAGCTGAGGCTAAGGCTGAAGCTAAGGCTGTCGCCTAAGGAATACCTCGTTACCAGGCTAAGCCTGGTGACGCATTCGGGGAGGCTGTACCTCCTCCGTAGCAAACAAGATTCGTGAGGCTATGCCTCAGCCTAGGCATTCCCAGGCTCAGCCTGGGAACTAAACCACAATTAACCAACCCACTAGCTCGCTTGGAGATAGAGAAATGCCTCAGAATCCGGAGAAAATTCAAGACCACGTGGAGCTATTCCACCAGCCAGAGTACCAACAGCTATTTCAAAACAAGAAAGAGTTTGAAAACGGACACGACCCTGAAGAAGTAAAAAGGGTTGCAGAATGGACCAAGAGTTGGGAGTATCGTGAAAAGAACTTCGCTCGTGAAGCATTGACCGTTAACCCTGCTAAAGGTTGCCAACCATTGGGCGCAATCTTCGCTGCTGTTGGTTTTGAAGGTACTCTACCTTTTGTCCAAGGTTCCCAAGGTTGCGTTGCTTACTTCCGCACCCACTTAACTCGTCACTACAAAGAACCGTTTTCTGGCGTATCTTCTTCCATGACAGAAGACGCAGCGGTATTTGGTGGACTGCAAAACATGATTGACGGCTTGACAAACTCCTACCAACTGTACAAGCCGAAGATGATCGCTGTCTGCACCACCTGTATGGCAGAAGTTATCGGTGATGACTTACAGGCTTTCATCAACAACGCCAAAAAAGCTGGTGCAGTTCCTCAAGATTTCCCAGTGCCCTTTGCTCACACTCCTAGCTTTGTTGGTTCCCACATCACAGGCTACGACAACATGATGAAGGGTATTCTTTCTAACCTGACTGCAGGTAAGAAGAAAGAAACCAGCAATGGCAAAATCAACTTCATCCCTGGTTTTGACACCTATGTTGGTAACAACCGGGAAATCAAGCGGATGTGTAATCTGATGGGTATCGATTACACGATACTGGCAGATAACAGCGACTATCTGGATTCACCCAACACAGGTGAGTTTGATATGTACCCAGGCGGTACTCCCTTGGAAGAAGCTGCAGATTCAATTAATGCGAAAGCAACTGTTGCTTTACAAGCACACTCTACTGCCAAGACCCGCGAATACATTCAAAAAGAATGGAAGCAAGAAGTTGTCGTTTCTCGTCCTTGGGGTATTAAGGGTACTGATGAGTTGTTGATGAAACTCAGTGAACTGACTGGTAAACCCATTCCCGAAGAACTGGAAATTGAACGCGGTCGGGCAGTCGATGCGATGACTGACTCCCATGCATGGGTTCACGGCAAGCGCTTCGCTATCTACGGTGAGCCTGATCTCGTGTACTCTATGGTAGGCTTCATGCTGGAAATGGGTGCTGAACCCGTGCATATCCTTGTTCACAACAGCAATGAAAACTTTGAGAAAGAAATCAAAGAGTTGCTGGATTCTAGCCCTAATGGTAAGAGTGCTACTGTTTGGCCTGGTAAAGACCTGTGGCACATGCGTTCTTTGCTGTTCACCGAACCTGTAGACTTGCTCATCGGTAACACCTACGGTAAGTACCTGTGGCGCGACACCAAGATTCCCCTCGTGAGAATTGGCTACCCCATCATGGACCGCCACCACCTGCACCGCTACTCTACCATCGGCTATCAAGGTATAATCAACTTGCTCAACTGGATTGTGAATACAATCTTCGAGGAAATTGATCGCACCACAAACATTCCTTCTAAGACAGATATTTCCTACGACTTGATTCGTTAGGAATTGTATTCACCTGCGACGTGCTAACAAAGGAAAAGGAAAAGGCAGAAGGATTAAGGTATTCGTTAGTGGTTAGTAGTTAGTAGTTAGCGGTTATTTTTTAGAAAAAGAACTAACAATTAACAACTAAAAACTAAAATAATCCCACGCTCAATTCCTAATCTTTCTTACCAATTCCTTTTACCTTTTTCTTGAGTTATGGAGTAATGTAATATGAAAACTATAACTCACACTCATAATCACCAGGAACACCATTCACCTATTTCTAGAAAACCAGGCTCATTTGATATTTTATATCTTTTGCGTCGTCTGGTGGATGGGTTTCAAGTAAAAAATGCTCGGCTTGCTCATCTTTGTTGCCAAATAATTCCTTGCTGTTGCCCCTTTGAGCGAAATCTGAGATTATTTGGACGTACTTTTCATATTCCGCCACTGTGTAAACTCAATCCTTTGTATGACAATTTTGTCGGATTGCGTTTTCGAGCATTATCTTACTTATCTGATGAGTGTGGAGAAGATGTAACAAAATACATTTGCTAATGAGTTCAAAATCTATATTTTCTAGTTAATACTCAATTCATTGAGTATTAACTATTAACAAAGTATTACCCATTTTTGATCCCAATAAAAGAGAAAAATGAAAATCACCCAAAGTAAAATTAACGAGTTGCTCACTCAACCTGGGTGCGAACACAATCAAAGCAAGCATGGAGACAAGAAAAACAAATCCTGCGCGCAACAACCCAAGCCGGGAGCTGCTCAAGGGGGTTGTGCCTTTGATGGTGCAATGATTGCTTTAGTACCCATTACGGATGCTGCTCATTTGGTTCACGGACCGATCGCCTGCTCTGGTAACTCTTGGGGAAGTCGTGGTAGTCTTTCCTCTGGTCCTGTGCTGTACAAAACAGGTTTTACCACTGATTTGGATGAAACCGATGTGATCTTCGGTGGCGAAAAGAAGCTGTACAAAGCAATTCTGGAAGTACAAAATCGCTACAAACCAACTGCAGTTTTTGTCTACTCCACCTGTGTCACTGCCTTAATTGGTGATGATATAGATGCTGTTTGTAAAGCTGCTGCCAACAAAACAGGAACTCCTGTGATTCCTGTCAATGCACCAGGATTTATTGGTAGTAAGAATTTTGGTAACCGTCTTGCTGGTGAAGCTTTGCTTGATTACGTTGTGGGTACAGCCGAGCCTGAATTCACCACACCATTAGACATCAACCTCATTGGTGAGTACAATGTTGCGGGGGAAATGTGGAATGTCGTGCGACTGCTTGAGAAATTAGGTATTCGAGTTTTGGCGAAAATGACAGGTGATGGGCGTTACAACGAAATCTGTTACGCTCACCGTGCCAAGCTCAACGTGATGATTTGCTCAAAAGCGCTGCTGAATATGGCGACAAAAATGGAAGAGCGCTATGGCATCCCCTACATTGAAGAGTCTTTCTACGGTGTAGAAGACATGAACCGTTGTCTGCGGAATGTTGCTGCAAAGTTAGATGATCCCGATTTACAAGAGCGTACAGAAAAGCTCATTGCTGAAGAAACTGCTGCTTTGGATGTCGCTTTGGCTCCCTATCGCGAGAAACTCAAAGGCAAAAGAGTTGTTCTTTATACTGGTGGTGTCAAGAGTTGGTCGATTATCTCGGCAGCTAAGGACTTGGGGATGGAAGTTGTTGCTACAAGTACAAGAAAGAGTACTGAGGAAGACAAAGCCCGAATCAAGAAGTTGCTCGGTCAGGATGGCATCATGCTAGAACAAGAAAGTCCTAAGGAGCTGCTACGGATCATCAAGGAAAAGAACGCTGATATGTTGATTGCTGGAGGTCGCAATCAATACACCGCTTTGAAAGCTCGGATTCCTTTTCTACACATCAACCAAGAACGCCATCATCCGTATGCAGGCTATGAAGGAATGGTGGAAATGGCACGAGAACTGTACGAAGCTGTTTATAGCCCTGTTTGGCAGCAAGTACGCAAACCCGCACCGTGGGAAGTTGCTGAATCTGTTGAGCAACCAGTTTCTTCCTCTTCTGTTCTACAGGAGGTGCATTGATGGCGATTGTGACTGTGACAAACTCATCAGTTGCTGTTAATTCTTTCAAGCTGAGTCAACCTTTGGGTGCTGCTTTAGCGTTGTTAGGCTTAAAGGGAATGATACCTGTATTCCACGGTTCCCAAGGCTGTACTGCTTTTGCCAAATCCATGTTGGTGAAGCATTTTTGTGAGTCGATTCCCCTTTCTACCACAGCAATGATGGAAGTTAGCACCATCTTGGGTGGGGAGGAGAATGTAGAACAGGCTATTGTTACGTTAGCCGAGAAGTCAAAGCCAGAAATCATTGGTTTGTGTACGACTGCACTGACAGAAACCAGAGGCGATGATATGCCGCGATTTCTTAAGCAAGTCCGCGATCGCCATCCAGAACTCAATCATCTACCGATTGTATTAGTATCGTCTCCTGATTTTAAGGGCACATTGCAGGATGGGTATGCTGCTGCTGTTGAGAGCATCGTTAAGGAACTTGCCCAAAAAAGTGACAACCCAAACCCTTCTCCCACACAAGTAGCGATTTTGCCGAGTTCTGCTTTCACGCCTGGAGATGTGGAGGAGATAAAAGAGATTATCACGGCTTTTGGATTGAAGCCGATTGTTGTTCCTGATCTTTCTGCTTCACTAGATGGTCATTTAGAAGATTCTTACAGTGCTATCACAGCTTGTGGGACAAGCATAACAGAACTGCGCGAGATTGGTAATTCTGTATTCACCTTAGCTTTTGGTGAGAGTATGCGGAGTGCGGCGCAAATTTTGCATGAGCGCTTTAGCATTCCCTATGAGGTGTTTGGTGAACTGACTGGATTAGAACCAGTGGATAATTTCTTGCAAGCATTGGCAGATTTAAGTGGTACCAGTGTACCAGAAAAATACCGCCGCCAGCGCCGTCAGTTGCAAGATGCCATGCTCGACACTCACTTTTACTTTGGTTGCAAACGAGTGTCCCTAGCGCTGGAACCAGATTTACTCTGGTCAACAGTGTATTTTCTAAAATCAATGGGTGCTGAAATTCATGCAGCGGTAACGACGACTCGCTCCCCCTTGCTAGAAAAACTTCCTATTAATAGTGTCACCATCGGTGATTTGGAAGACTTTGAGCAACTCGCACCTACATCTGACCTGCTCATTGGTAACTCCCACACAGTAGCTGTCGCAAATCGATTAGGAATTCCTGTTTATCGTCAAGGGTTTCCTATTTTTGACCGCGTGGGTAATGGTCTATTTACTAAAGTTGGCTACCGAGGTACAATGCAGGTTTTGTTTGATATTGGAAACATTTTCTTGCAGGCTGAGGAAGCTAGGATTCAGCACTCTGGAAGTTTCAATATTTTGAGTTCCGAAATTTAACTTGTAAATAAATTATGAGTTATGAATTATGAGTTGTCGTAAATGCTTTTTACTACTCATAAATCATCACTCATAACTTGAGGAGAGGAGAATTAAGTATGAAGATTGCCTTTACAACAAGTGATAAAGTTCATATCAATGCTCATTTTGGGTCGGCTAAAGAAATTGATGTGTATGAAATTTCTGACAAAGGTTACGAGTTTTTAGAAACTCTGACATTTGATGGTGACCTCAAACAAGATGGTAATGAGGATAAGGTAACACCAAAACTTGATGCACTATCTGATTGCAAGATTGTTTATGTTGCAGCAATTGGAGGTAGTGCGGCAGCTCGGTTAATTAAGAAGGGTGTGACTCCAGTTAAGGCGCGTTCTGAAGAAGAAGAGATTGCTGAGATTCTTAACAAATTAGTGCAAACTCTTAAGAGTAATCCTCCGCCTTGGCTGCGTAAAGCATTACAGGCAAAACCCAAAAGTTTTGAAGATGAATTGGAAGAGGAAGCAACAGTATGAGTTTCACTAATAATGTAAATGGAACACGCCCAACCGAAACCTTAGACTCGCCTTTTCTCAAGGCGATTGTCCAACAGTTCCGGGGTCAAGATACTTACGGAACTTATCGTAGTTGGTCGGATGATTTGCTGCTCAAACCATTTATTGTCAGCAAACAAAAGAAACGAGAAATTTCCGTTGAAGGTGAAATTGATCTGATGACTCAGGCAAGAATTATGGCATTTTATCGTGCTGTCGCTGCCTGCATTGAAAAGGAAACAGGTCTTTTATCTCAAGTTGTGGTTGATTTGAATCATGAAGGATTTGGCTGGGCACTGGTCTTTTCTGGTCGTCTTTTGTTAGCTGCAAAGACTTTAAGGGATGCACATCGCTTTGGCTTTGACTCGTTGGAAAAATTAGCAGAAGAGGGAGAAAAGTTCGTACAAACTGGCGTCAGTTTGGCTCAGCGTTTCCCGGAAGTAGGTAGAATTTAAAAAAATCATGAATAATGAAGAGTAAAAAAATTCTTCTCTTCATTTTTGAGGCAAGAAAGAGGTTTGATGGCACAAGCTGAAGAAACATCTACTATTGAGGATCTGAAAAATCAGATTAAACGTCTTAATAGTAAAGCAGGTCAAATGAAAATGGATCTGCACGATTTGGCAGAGGGATTACCAACAGATTATCAACAACTGATGGATGTTGCTTCCCAAACTTATGAAATTTATCGTCAGTTAGACGAACTTAAGCAACAGGTAAAAAAGCTGGAGCAGAGAAAATGACCTGGGATTATGATCAATTCAAAAAACTTGAAGATGCAGAGGAGTATTTTCAGTTTTTTCAACTCCCCTACGATCAAAAGTTCGTGAATGTAAATCGTTTGCATATTTTGAAAAAGTTTTCTCAATTGATCACAGAAATTGATGAGAATTATACTGACCTGAGTATTTCAGATAAGTTAAATAAATATCGTGAGGCTCTCGAACAAGCCTATCAGGTCTTTCTTGAATCAACACCCCAAGAACAAAAGCTGTTCAAAGTGTTTAATCAGAAGCCGAAAAATGTAGTCACGCTGACAGAAATCACATCAGATTAGGAGGTAAAAAGTGGTAGACCTAACGCCTACCGAGTTGGAACGCTACCGTCGTCAAATGATGCTTCCTAATTTTGGCGAAACAGCACAAAAGCGCCTCAAATCAGCGACGGTTGTCGTTACAGGTGTAGGAGGATTGGGCGGTACGGCGGCGCTATACCTTGCAGTAGCTGGCGTTGGGCGGCTGATTCTAGTCCGGGGTGGTGACCTGCGGCTTGATGACATGAATCGTCAGATTCTGATGACGCACGATTGGGTGGACAAGCCTAGGGTGTTCAAAGCACAAGAAACTCTCCAAGCCATCAATCCTGATGTCCAAGTGGAAGCAGTTCATGAATATGTCACCCCGGAAAATGTAGACTCCTTAGTGCAATCAGCTGACATGGCTCTTGACTGCGCTCATAATTTTACGGAGCGCGATTTGTTAAATGAAGCTTGCGTACGCTGGCGTAAACCTATGGTGGAAGCAGCAATGGACGGGATGGAGGCTTACTTGACCACAATTATTCCTGGTGTGACTCCTTGTTTATCTTGCTTATTTCCGGAAAAACCTGATTGGGATAGGCGTGGCTTTTCTGTTCTAGGTGCTGTTTCTGGAACACTAGCTTGTCTGACTGCACTGGAGGCGATTAAGCTCATCACTGGGTTTGGTCAACCTTTGTTATCGCAGCTTTTGACAATTGACCTAACCCGGATGGAATTTGTCAAGCGGCGTTCTCATCGCGATCGCGATTGTCCTGTATGCGGTAACAGTGCGCCTTGGAGATACTCGCAATCTCAAGTCATGGAAACCACCAGTGTTGCAAACAAATAATTGTGATCTTGGTGTCTTCATTCATTCCTCTGGGGTTTACCATACGTTCGTTTCAAGTCAGTGCAAAAATCGTAAATCAGATCTGGCAACTGTTAGCAACATTAATTGCCTTATTTTGCCTGAGTGTAAGCTTCATTTTTTCACCTGTCTGTGCCAATTGAAGTGCTGATTGCGATAACTGTACTCATCACCACTAAACAAATTCACACCTTAAATCACAACAACAACTAATTTTTTCCAATTAGGAGGATTGATGACGGTTACTTTGACGGAAAAAGCAGAATTTCGTCTGCGAACATTGCTGCGGGGTGCGACCTCCGAAACCAATACACCAGCTAAAGGTATCCGCATCTCTGTCAAAGATGGTGGTTGCAGTGGCTATGAGTATGGGATGGAAGTCATAAGTCAGCCGCAACCAAATGATTTAGTCAGCGAACAAGGTCATGTGCTTGTTTATGTTGATGCCAAAAGTGCCCCCTTGTTAGAAGGGTTGGTTATCGATTTTATCGAGGGAGTGATGGAAAGCGGGTTTAAGTTCATCAACCCCAAAGCTACTGATACCTGCGGTTGTGGAAAGTCATTTAGAACAGCTGACTGTTCTTCTGCAGGTACACCTTGTAACTAAACCAAGTTAAAGTAAAAAATTATTTTTACTTTTGACTTTCTTACACCCTTGAAGTCAGAAAACCTAACTGTACCGCGTGTGAGAAGAATCAAAAAATGGCAACATACCAAGTTAGATTACTCAACAAGAAAGAAGATCTAGATACCACGATTGAAGTTGATGAAGAGACAACTATTGTAGATGCTGCTGAAGAAAACGGTATAGATTTGCCTTTTTCTTGTAAGTCAGGTGCTTGCTCTAGCTGTGTCGGAAAAGTTGTTGAAGGTACAATTGATCAATCAGATCAAAGCTTTTTAGATGACGAACAAATGTCTAAAGGTTTTGCTCTACTTTGCGTGAGTTATCCACGTTCTGATTGCACGATTAAGACTAACCAAGAACCATACTTGGTCTAGTTCATATCTTGTTGCAGTCTTTTAAACCGTAAGGAATTAATTTCCTTATTTAGAGACGTAGTATACTACGTCTCTAAATTTTAAAATAAAAGCTAATATAGCAATATTCAATAATTTATCAAAATCCAGATAAGCGGCTTTTATAAGAAGTCATTCATCTGGATTTTCAGGTTTTTATTTGTTCTTTTTTTATAATATGAATTGGAAAAATTCTTCACTATAATGGCTAAAAAAAGGATAAGCAGGAATCATCAAGTTTTGCAACATTAAGGACGAAAAATTTCTCAAAGAACTGATATCAATGGGGATAACACCAAGAACTCCCTTCACTGTAGAACAGCACTTTCCTTGTTTTGTCATCACAGTAGGAGAAAGACGATTGACATTAACTTGGGATTTTGCTCAAAAAATTTATGTCCGCATTGATGATGAGTGAACAAATCAGGAATTCGTCCAATCATGATTGAGAACACTGCCACACGCCACCATCAGAACTTTCTACAAGTCATTCACAGTTACTATCAACTTACAAAGCCTCGGATTATCCCCCTGCTACTCATGACAACTGCTAGTAGTATGTGGATTGCCTCTCAAGGAAATGTTAACCCAGTATTGCTGCTTGTCACTGTCTGTGGTGGTACTTTTGCAGCTGCAAGTGCCCAGACTATTAATTGTATCTATGACCGCGACATTGATGACCAAATGGAACGTACACGCCACCGACCTTTGGTTTCTGGTCGGGTGCAGCCGTCGCATGCTTTAATATTTGCGATCGCACTTGCAAGTCTATCCTTCACGCTGCTTGCTGTGTTTGTCAACCTGCTGAGTGCCCTACTAACAATGTCTGGTATTGTTTTTTATGTGGGCGTCTACACTCACTTACTCAAACGCCATAATCCTGCCAACATCGTCATTGGTGGTGCTGCTGGTGGAATCCCAGCGTTGGTAGGTTGGGCTGCGGTAACAGATACTTTAAGCTGGGCTGCATGGCTGCTATTTGCAATTGTCTTTTTGTGGACACCTCCCCATTTCTGGGCTTTAGCATTGATGATCCGTGATGAGTATGCCAAAGTTGGTGTACCCATGCTTCCTGTTGTTGCGGGTAATGTTGCTGCAACTCGCCAGATTTGGGTGTACTCTTGGCTTCTTATCCCCACTACATTTTTACTTTCCTATCCGCTTCAAGTTACAGGTGCTGTTTACACTTGCATCGCCCTTATATTGGGGGGTTTTTTCATCAAAAAAGCTTGGGTGCTATTGCACAATCCTGATGATAAACAACTCGCACGTTCTCTATTTCTCTACTCAATTTTCTATATGATGTTGCTCTGCGCTGCAATTGTGGTTGATAGTTTGCCTTTGACTCATCAACTCATAATATCCATTTTAGATTTGATACAATAGAAAAGAAAATCATACAAAAAAACAAAAAGGAAAAAGATAAATATAGGATTTACCTTTTTCCTTTCAAAATTTACCTACTTGCTCATCTCACATCCAAAATCAAACTGAGAATTTGATTGCTCCAGATATTGAGGTTGCAGGAGAAAGCCAGCTACTATCTCTTGCAACTTCAACTATCATGTTAATATTAGCTTTCTCAAAAAATACTTGTCTTCCGTAAAACTACTAGTAACTTGATAACATCCATAACATCTTTTTTTGAATCGAGATTGAGATTATAGAGGACAAAGCTTTTTAGCTTCGTAGAAAATGATTAATTAACGGCAATTATCATATCTGTGATCTTAATCACTCCTCAAACTTGCCTACTTCTGTTTTTTACACGTTGAAACCTAACTTTTGGGAAACCATTGCGTTGCTTTAGTTCCCCCCAAGTGGATGCAAACTCGATCGGGGCTTGGGCGCCAAAAAACACAGAGAAACAAGAGAATTTTGGGAATCCTCTAAGATTGCTATACTATTGTTTCAATCAAAGAGCAGATAATTTTTAGATAAGATCTGCTTCTATCTCTATGGGTTAATGGTTTAAATTCCAAACTTGTATATATTATGTCAGATTTAAACAATTATCAATCAGAAGGTAATGTTTTTGAGCGCGATTGGTCTGCATATTATAATGCTGTTGTGGGTCGTCCGCCACGAGAGACCTTAGTTGAAGCTTTAGCAGGTTTTGATAGTGAAAGTCTTAACCAACACCAGACACCTGTCCCACACTCACGCTTTGCAGTTGATTTGGGCTGCGGCGAAGGGCGAGATACAGTAGAACTCTTACGTGGGGGTTGGCGAGTCTTGGCTATTGATGGTGAAGCTGAAGCCATCGCGCGTTTACTAGAACGTCCAGATATTAATCGCCAACTTCTGGAAACTCGCGTTGCTCTTTTTCAAGACGTAGTGCTACCAGAATCAGTAGATTTAGTAAACGCCAGCTTTTCCCTACCATTTTGTCCACCGAAATTTTTCCCTAGCTTATGGGAAAAAATTATTTCATCATTACGTTCTGGTGGTCGTTTCTGTGGACAATTGTTTGGTAACCGTGATTCTTGGGCAATTTATACTTCCATGAATCACCATACAACTCAACAAGTAGAAATATTGCTGCAACCTTTTGAAATAGAAATGCTACAGGAAGAAGACCATCCTGGAAAAACAGCTATCGGAGAAGAGAAACATTGGCATATTTTTCATATTGTTGCTCGCAAAAAATAAGGTTTTTATGATATCAATCTGGGTGATGTCAGCCGATTTTGGATTTTAGATGTTGTTTCAAAAGTAAAAGAAAGTATAATCTTGTCATTCTGAGTGGAGCGAACGCGAGTGCGTGTCCCCTTGGGACTCAGCGTAAGGTTAGCGCAACGTGTCCGCAGGACATAGAATCTAGGGTTATCGACACATACACCAGATGCTACCCTGCAGAAAGCCACTGAGTCGCAAAGCGACACACTGCGCGTTCGCCCTCTGGGTGTGCGCTTGCGCTTACGTGTCTATACTACGCTTGGCTGCGTATGCGCTAAGGCGCAGCGAAGCGAACAGCATGACAACAAAATTCACTTTTAAAACATCCTCTTAGATTTTGGGGTCACTACCGTGCATGGTTTCCCGACAGCCAGACGTCTGGCATTCGGTTGTAGTACGTGCCGTGATTTTGGATTGGTTCGGTCGGATAAATCCGGGGGCTTATACCCTGTGCGGAATTAACGGTCAATTGGTAGGCGAATAGATAATAGTAGATATTTTTTCTCATCTACTATTCGCAATTTACTGCTACTATTCATTCATGAATTTATTGATTCTAGTTTACAGAGTTCAAATTTCTAGAATAATCGTATAATTTGATTCTTTTTTTTTATTCTTTGCGCTTATTATAGGTCTAGTTGGAAATATAAATAAAGGAGTGTGAGGTATTCCTTTTTGGATAGCGGAGATCATCTGGGTGCTATTGCCGCTTCAACTTATCTACACAATAGAGACTTACAATTATTTTGATGTTGATAAACTCGCTCTCAATACGGATTTAGGTATTGAGAATAAAGAGTTTTGACTGCTTATGCCATCTGTTATGAGTTTCAAGCAAGAAAGTCAGACGTTTAAAGCTGAAAATGCCTTTCGTTGCTAGAACAGATTGATTATTTTGAAGCTCATCAATTATTTATTGAAGATGGTATAAAGCAACTGCACTCCGAGTTTGTAAAAACAACTAGAGTATCCGCAATTTGACTTGTACCAGGGAAGATTTTACCAAATTGTTTGCAACAAACGTCAAATCAGGCGTTTTCAGAAAAAAGTTATCTCTGCAAAATTTTTCTGGAATATCTTACACTCAGTAGAAAAAGTAATACCAACAGAGAATTTTGACGAGATAAAGATTTGTTCAGTGAATAACTGAATAAAAGAATATTGCCTGGTTTTAAGGAAAGCGTTTGTGAAAGCAGGTAATTTTAGTCACAAGGTCAGTAACTTGTGTCTTAATTAAGCTTTTGCGAGAGATAGTGCTGTCATTTTTTATTTTATTTCCAACTACAAAAATTATCTAAGTGCAATCTAAATTGCTAGTTTTTTAGGACAAAGTATGTATCGATTCAACAGCTATTGGGATATTCGGTGTAGTAGTATTAGCGCTTTCTATGATGATGCAAATCAGTAGTTTTTAGAAAGACGTACTTTATGTATGCAAAGGTCATTGAAAAATACTGAGAGTAATTGAGAGACAACGAGATGAAGAGGAAACATTTTTTTCACGAAGAAGATTCACACCCTGTCCAACTGACATCGGCAGATATTATCCTGCGGCAGCAACTTGAATATTCTATCAGCAGATACTTCTACGAAGGATGCGATCGCGACATCCAAGATTTATTATCTAATTGTCGATGGTACGTCACCACTGACATCAGTACTTTAACTTTAGTCATTGAGTGTCCAGATCAAGTAACAAATTGGCGTGTGTTACAGAAACTTGTAACGATGGGTGCATTGCTACAGCAAATAGTCAGTAGTGCAAAAATTCGCGTCTGTCCTCCCAAAAATCAAGGAATGCCTTTTGAAATGAGAGTAGATGAACTATCAGTCTACCGAAATTTGGCTTAAGATGACTGTGATTGCATAGCAATGCGAGATTTAGCCCCTTTGGCAAGATAGAAGTAAGCGAACCCAATAAGCATGAAAGAGCCAGATAGTTATGTTATCTGGCTCTTTTGTGTCCAAAAAAACAATCAAGTGAATTCTAAGTTCGGCAACAATCTAGAGCCTACCAAGATTATGTAGCCCTAAAATAACACCAGCACCTAGAATATGACCAAAAGCAGTAGTTGCCAAAAGTGCAGGTACACCAAAACCACCAAAAAAGCTGGGTGAAGGAAGTTCTGGACCAACGCTTTGATACTTAATGCTAGATTTGCCAAAGGCAATGGCAGCGATGTTGCACAGGATCATAATTAGTCCGACTATAGGACTCCATTCCAAGGGGGTTCTAGCGAAAGTGGTTACTAGTAAAGTAGATGTTAACAACTGACTTTCTCCTTAAAATTGTTAATGAGCAAAATCGAAGATATTCATGTAAATTTAATTATCAACAAATTGAATCCGGTGTTTATTTGTGAATTAATAATTAACATTTGTTGTTAATGCTTAATATAAATTGGTTCTGCTCCTCCTGTCTTGAAAATGGGCAACGCTTAACGCTTAACGCTTAACGCTTAACAAATAGGGCATTATGCTCACAACGCACTCAAGGAGCAATTATTGTGAAGATAATTTAAACTCAAGAAGATGTGGATTCATTGTTCCGACCTCTGTTATGACCTCTACCATTGATTCTTTGCCACCAAGCCTTGCTAAAATCGTCCAACGCTTTCAACGGGCTTCTGACCCCAAAAGACGTTACGAACAGCTTATCTGGTACGGTCAGCGACTCAAGGACTTTCCAGAAGCTGACAAACTACCAGAAAACAAAGTTTCTGGCTGTGTTTCCCAAGTTTATATCACAGCAACTTCGGAAGACGGTAAACTTATATTCCAGGGAGACTCAGATTCTCAATTAACCAAAGGGTTAGTAGGGCTTTTGGTCGAAGGGTTAAATGGACTAACCCCTGGTGAAATTCTGCAATTGACTCCAGATTTTATTCAAGAGACTGGCCTAAATGTCAGCCTAACGCCCTCCCGAGCTAATGGATTTTACAATATTTTTAAAACCATGCAAACAAAAGCTTTGGAATTTCAGTTAAACGTTAAGGACTAACATATAGTTAATAGTCAATAGTCGATAGTAGAAAACTATACAACTATAGACTATTGACTGATAAGAAAACTCAAATAGCCAAATCTAATAATAAAATATTTTGTTATGTCAACTAACGTACTATCTGCATCTTCCAAAAGTGAGATTGGTGGAGTTGTTGGAGAATATTTCTGGAAGTGCGAAAACCAACAATTGCGTATTGCCTATGAAATTCTAGGAAAAGGTTCACAGCTATTGCTACTCCCGGCTTTCAGCACCGTTTCGATGCGCTCAGAAATGGGCGAAATAGGCAAGTTGCTTTCTGCTCATTTTCAAGTTGTAGCAGTGGATTGGCCTGGTTTTGGGCAATCTTCACGTTTTGGGGTCAATTATGGACCAGCTTTATATCAGCAATTTCTAGAAGATTTTGTCACATCCATATTAGATACGCCAGTCGCAGTGGTTGCCGCTGGTCATAGTGCAGGTTACGTTCTGCAACTGGCAAATCAGTTACCATCAGTGTTTTCCCGTATAGTTTTGGTAGCTCCAACTTGGCGCGGTCCTTTGCGTGTGATGGGGGTAAATCAGCAAGTAAGAGGGATGGTCAAAGATTTGGTGCGATCGCCTTTCATTGGTCAATTTCTCTACAAGCTCAACACCTTACCTTCTTTCCTCAAGTTTATGTACCGTCGCCACGTCTACGTTGATGGGGCTAAACTCACACCCGACTTCATTCAGTATAAATGGCGCAATACCCAACAAAGCGGGGCAAGATATGCTCCTGCTGCATTTGTCACTGGTACTCTTGATCCTGTAGACAACCAAGCTGATTTTTTAACACTTGTTCAAGGTTTGTCTATCCCGTTGAAGGTAGTCATTGGAGAATCTAGTCCTTCCAAGTCCCGTGCAGACATGGATGCAATGAAAACTTTAAGCGGAGTAGAAACAGTCGTTCTTCCTGGTTCATTGGGAATGCATGAGGAATACCCACAAGCTGTGGTTGATGCGGTTCAGGACTTTTTATTGTCTACATAAAATTATGGCGGTTCTCAATTAAACACACCACAAGCTAAAGGTTCAGATTGCCGACTTTCCTAAGAAGTCGGCAATCTTGTTGTTTAGTTCATCCGTTCGTTACCAATACGCTTCCTTTGCCGAGAAAGAGAAAGTGCGACTACCCCAAGAACACCTAGCCCAATTGTGGTTGTAGGTTCAGGCACTTTCTCCACTTTAAAATCAAAACTGAAAGTGCCAGACTCGCCCAGAGCTGTGCGGTTATTAGTAGTACCGTTATCTATAAGTTTGAATGTCGCTGAGTATGTTCCTAGTGGCGCAGTCGCATTAGTCCAAAATGTAGGATTAAAGTAAAAATTATCACTACTGCCGACAGTGTAAATATCGCCAACAGAGTTAAATAGATTCGACCCTGACTTATCAGTAACATTTAAACCGTCACTAATTGATACCAGTTGCAAACCAGTCGTTGCTCCCTGAAGCGACCCCTGCCAACGCCTATTACTGCTATTAAACAGATACTGGTCTTCTGATTCGGTAGAATTTTTCAGAGATAGCACAGGTTGTGTCTTTAGATTGCTATATTCCTCGTTTGTGGGAGTGCTGACTAAGCGACCACTAAAAACTCCTGTTCCTGGTAATAATGTCAGGGGCGATTGTTGAGTGTATGGTTCAGGAATTCTGTTATTTGTGTTGGTTGAAGTAATAGTCGGACTGTCTTTTGAGCCTGAATAGCTGTAAGCACCGATACCATGGAAATGGTTAGTTGTAGGGTTTTCTTCGCGATGTGCGTATAGAAAGGTCAGACGATTGTAGTTAGGGTTTTCCAATCCAGCGTATGTACCGCTAGTAAGAACCTGCAAAGTATCTAACCCTACAAAATATTCAGTTTCATCAGTGTGAGTGTGACCTTCATCAGCTTGTGCTGATGTCAAGGCGGTGGATAGAACTAGAGGTGTCGTCACTAAAAAGCTCACTGCAATAGACGCAAATGCGTTCCCTGTTTGAGTTTTCTGCTTTAGAAAGCAGGTTTTGTTACTTGCAATCACCACGCTTCTCCATTTGAATGTAATTTCTAGTTTATGATAATGATTATCATAATATTTGATTTTCCAAACATTAAGAATTTATAAAGAAATGCTCAAGCTATTCTTTTGCGCTAGAGTGCTAATAATTAAGTGTATAAAAAATACCATCATTCTCTTGTTATTTTTCCAGAATCTTATTCAGCAACAAGTCGTCATTAAAATATAAAGTGATTAAAATAGGCGATAATGATTATCTATACAGGAAAGAGGCTAGGGCATGGTTGCTGAGGTAATAACAGATTCAGTCCCCGTTACTGTTCTGACTGGCTACTTGGGAGCAGGCAAAACAACACTGTTAAATCGCATCCTCACCCACGAACATGGCAAGAAAGTTGCTGTGATTGTCAACGAATTTGGAGAAGTGGGTATTGATAATCAATTGGTTATTGATACGGATGAAGAAATCTTTGAAATGAACAACGGCTGCATCTGTTGTACAGTGCGTGGCGATTTAATTCGTATCATCGGTAATTTGATGAAGCGTCGTCATAAATTTGACCACTTAGTCATAGAAACCACAGGTTTAGCTGACCCCGCGCCAGTGATTCAGACCTTTTTTATGGATGAAGATATGCGCGAACAGCTAGAGTTAGATGCTGTGGTGACGGTGGTGGATGCTAAGCATATATGGCAGCACTGGGATGCCGATGAAGCACAAGAACAGATTGCCTTTGCCGATGTGATTTTATTAAATAAAACCGATTTAGTGCCACCAGAACAGCTTGATGAGCTAGAAAAACGGATTCGGGGGATGAATGCTATAGCTAAAATTTACCGTACCCGTGAATCTGAGGTATCAATGGATGCTTTGTTGGGTGTGAAAGCTTTTGACCTTAACCGCGCCTTAGAAATTGATCCAGAATTTCTGGGTGAAGACGCGCATCAACATGACGAAACTGTTTTCTCTGTAGCTTTGGTAGCAGAAGGCGCACTCAATGGCGACAAGTTAAATGATTGGATGGGAGAGTTACTGCGTACCCAAGGACCAGATATCTTCCGTATGAAAGGTATTTTGAATATTGCTGGGGAAGATAACCGTTTTGTATTCCAAGGGGTACATATGTTATTTGACGGAAAACCGGATCGTCCTTGGAAAGAAGGTGAAACCCGCAAAAACGAACTGGTTTTCATCGGTCGGAACTTGGACGAAGCCCAACTCAAACAAGATTTTCTCGCTTGCTTGGCGTGAAGAAAAGATGAGGGAGTCCATTCGTGAGAAAGTGAGGAAAAATATCCTTTCCTCCCTCCTTCCCTCATAATCTTCCTCATCCCCCTAATCTTCCATACACAACCATGAACCGCCCAACCCTCAACTCCAAGCAATTTGAACAGCAATATTCGGGGACGCTTTCGGATTATGTTACAGCGATCGCCTGGTCCCCAAAAGGTACAACTCTAGCAGCAACTTCTGCTGCTGGTGAAGTTGTGCTGTGGCAAGATGGTGATCTGACAACTTTACAAACTGGTAAAGGTGAATCAGTAAATTGTGTCGGCTTTTCTAGAGATGGACAATTTTTAGCCGTTGGCGGACAAGATGGAAAGGTAAAAATTTGGCGAGAAAGCGAATTAATCGCCACTTTAGAAAATTCTCCCGCGTGGGTTGATAAGCTAGCATGGAGTCCGACGGACAATCATCTCGCTTTCAGCTTAGGGCGTTATGTTCAAGTATGGAATGCTGATACTCGTGAAATAGTCGTCACCTTGAATTTTGATGCCTCGTCGGTTTTGGGTATTGATTGGCGTGACGATGGAGAGTACTTAGCCATTGGCGGTTACCTGGGAGTCAAGATATGGGACTCTCAAAACTGGGATGAAGACCCGTACATCCTAGATATACCTTCTGTCAGTGTAGCAATAGCTTGGTCGCCGGATGGGAAATACCTTGCCTCTGGTAATATGGACCGTAGCATTACTGTTGTGGAATCACAGATGTTATCCTCTGATGCCGAAGCCCAACCTTGGCTTATGCAAGGTTTTCCTGGCAAAATTCGCCAAATTGCATGGTCAGAATTAGCGACTCAACAAGGTGCACCTCTGGTCGCCTGTTCCAGTGTTGATGGTATTGTTGTGTGGGAGAAGCAGGCGGATGACTCCTTGGGTTGGGAAGCAACAGTCTTAACGAATCATGTTGATATCATTCAGGCGATCGCCTTTGCACCTAAAAGCTTTCTGCTTGCTTCCGCTGCTGCTGATGGCTGGATTTGTCTGTGGAAAAAAGCAAAGGAAGTCTCTCAAATTCTTACAGGTGTTTCATCCGGGTTTTCAACACTCGCTTGGCATCCCCAAGGTAACCAACTTGCTGCAGGTGGTGAAAATGGTGAGTTGTTTGTTTGGTCAAAAACGAAGCGTGGTCAAGGTTTTGGGAATAAATAAACGAATTGGTGAATTCTATTTTCAAGCATCCCTAGCCTGAACGCGAGTGCGTGCCGTAGGCATAGCCACAAAGTTTTCAGGCAGCCATCATTATAATGTTAAATTTTTTGCCAAGGGCATTAATCTTTTTTGTGGAATGTTACTTTTCTTTGCGATGATGTCAATATCCTGATCGATAATGATTATTATGTTCAGGAATTGACTCACAGTTGACTCGAATGTTCACCAAAGGAAAGATATATGTCTCTAAACGTGAGTGTGCATCTCATTGAACAAGCAAAAGCAGGTCAAGTTAACGAAGCAGATTTTGTAGCCACCATTAGAGAGTCGTTACCTTATGCTTGGAGTGTGGTTGAGGGTTTGGCTGAACGTTTGGCAAGAGGAGAAGAATGGGCTAATCATGCTGTAGCACCACCAAGTGAGAAAGCACGCGCTCAATTATTGCGGATGATGGGTGGAGATGCTATACGTGGAGCAGTTGAGCGTTATTTTGGTATCAAATTGGCATTTCAGAATTGTCACAGCGTTGCTGTCTTTCACCCAAATAGATTAGATTCTGCTGCTTACCAAGATTTTATTTCCATTAAGAGTCAAATTCTTAACCAAACACCAGAATTAGTAGACTGCTAACACTAAACTTCCTGTAAAAGAACAAAGAACAGTAAAGCTACGATACCCCTTGTTTCATCCTCCACTAAGAAGTTTTCCTTGTTTATCCCGACATGAGGAAATTAGTAGGAGTAGTGAAACAGGGGGGTTTCGTTTATGAGAATTTTTCTATAATTGCCTAAAGGTGCATAATATAGCTGGTAAAAACAACTCCTAAAAGGAAGATACACCATTATTATTGTGTTTGTTCTTATAGAAGTATTTATGTCAAGAAAGTTACAATTAATCCAACCATTACGTGCTGCTCTCGTTGCTTTTACTCTTGGATTGTTTGGGTGTCATAATTTAGGTAGTATGGCAAACACTTCTACTGGCACTCTCAACTCCAGTGAACACAATGCTAATCTTCCTAAAGTCGTAGCAACAACAAGTATATTGTGTGACTTAACCAAGCAAATAGCACAGGAGACAATTAATCTCACCTGCCTAATTCCCCCTGATACAAATCCCTACTTTTATCAACAAAAACCAGAAGATCAAGAAGCCATCGAGCAAGCTAAATTGATTCTTTTCAGTGGATACAATTTAGAACCTAGTGTAGTCAAGCTGATCAAGGCGAGTAAAAATAGTGGGGCAAAAATCGCAGTTGCTCAACGTGCTGTTCCTCAGCCGCTAAAGTTTGAAGAAGAGGAGAAAACAGTATCTGATCCTTATGTTTGGCACAATGCGAAAAATGGTATCAGGATGGTAAATGTTATTAGCAATAACCTGAGTAAAGCAGTTCCAGAAAATACTTCCTTATATAGTAAAAACGCAGAAAAAGTTAAAAATGAACTCACAAAACTAGATGGTTGGATTAAGTCAAGAATTTCTAGTGTACCTGCCAAACAACGCGAATTAGTAACAACTCATGATGCAATGGGTTATTATGCCAAAGCATACGGTCTTTCTTATACATCTGCTCTAGAAGCCATAAGCGATAGAGAAAAACCGAGTGCAACACGAATAGAATCACTGGCTACATACATTAAAGAATCTAAGATTCCTACGCTTTTTACAGAAACAACAACAAACAACTCTAATTGGATTAACTCTGTGACTCAAAATACAAAAGCGAAAGTGTCACAAAGAAAGCTATTTGTTAATAACTTAGGTGCGCCAGGAAGCGAAGCAGACACTTACCAAAAAATGATGGTTGCTAATACTCGCACAATTGTGGAAGGATTAGGAGGGACGTATCTGATTTTTGAACCAACACTCTCAAGTAGCCAACAAAAAAGTGATACCCAGAACCAGTAACTATTAAGGATTCGGTAATTGGTAATGGATAATGGGAAATAAACCCACCATTACCATCTTAACTGGAGTTATTCATGTATTACATGGTAAAGCCCATACCTCATTCCCATGTCATACACCGTATAGGTTTCTCTTCAAATGTTAAGTAATGTTTCGCCAACAGTATCTTGACCGCTCACAATAGAATGATAACCTAGATGTTGAGCGAAGCAGTAAAAAAAGTAAGCAAGCTAGGCAAATAGACCTCAAGAAGGGACTGGACTCTATGAATAACAACCCTCCTACCAATCCTGCACAATGTCCTTTCCGTGGAAGCCGCATTGGCGGTGCGCTCGGCTCCAAGCCGCAAACTGATGATTGGTGGCCGAACCGACTTCAGGTCGAGCTACTTCACCAAAATTTGCCCCAAGCTAACCCGCTGCGAGATTTCGATTACAAGGAAGCCTTCGCGAAGATTGACTTCCAACAGTTGAAGAGCGATATCAAAACGCTACTGACCGATTCAAAGGACTGGTGGCCAGCCGACTATGGTAATTATGGACCTCAAATGATTCGCATGGCGTGGCACGCCGCAGGCACCTACCGGATCGCAGACGGTCGGGGCGGAGCGTCTCAGGGTATGCAACGCTTTGCACCAATCAATTCGTGGTGGGACAATGGGAACACAGATAAATCACGACGGCTGCTCTGGCCAATCAAGCAGAAATATGGTGCGGCACTAAGCTGGGCTGATTTGATGACTCTGACTGGCAACTGCGCGCTCGAAATCATGGGGTTTAAGACCTTCGGTTTTGGTGGCGGTCGCATTGATGCCTGGGAGGCAGATCGCGCGATCTACTGGGGACCGGAGTTCTGGAACGGCGATCCGATTGACGATATCAAGGAATACCCTGGTCATCCTGACGAGATGGTCACTCGCACGATTCGGTGGGTTGGGAAGCCGAACGAGGAATACTACGACCTTGAGAACCCGCTAGCAGCTTCGCACCAAGCGCTAATTTACGTCAATCCAGAAGGTCCAAACGCCGAAGGCGACCCCCATGGCTCAGCGCGAGACATTCGCGAGACGTTTGCGCGTATGGGCATGAATGACGAAGAAACTGTAGCGCTGATTGCAGGTGGTCATGCTTTTGGCAAAAGTCACGGCATGGTCTCGCCGGACAAGATCGGTCCTGCGCCGGAAGCCGCGCCGATTCAGGCTATGGGCTTGGGGTGGCAGAACCCTGAAGGCACTGGGTTTGCCCAATATACGATGACGAACGGGATTGAAGGATCATGGACTCCAAACCCAACCCAGTGGGACAACAGTTACCTAACCAATCTTTTTAAGTACGACTGGGAACAGACAAAGAGTCCAGTAGGTGCCATTCAGTGGAAGCCGAGCAATCCTGATGCGCCAAAGACACCGGATGCCCATCAACCGGGCGTCGAACACTCGTTGATGATGATGACTTCGGACATTGCCTTGAAGGTCGATCCGGTCTATCAGGAGATCTGTCAGCACTTCTTGGATGATTTCGATTACTTCAGCGATGCGTTCGCACGCGCCTGGTATAAGCTGATCCATCGAGATATGGGTCCGAAAACGCGCTATCTCGGTCCGGAAATCCCAGCGGAAGATCTGATTTGGCAAGATCCAATTCCAGCACTGGATCATGAGGTTGTTGATGTCGCCGATATCAATTTTCTCAAGGATAAGATTTTAGCGAGTGGAATCTCTGTTTCGGCGCTCGTGTCAGCCGCTTGGTCAGCAGCATCGAGCCACCGCCATTCCGACAAGCGCGGCGGCGCAAACGGGGCGCGCGTTCGCATCAATCCCCAGAAAGACTGGGAAATGAACCGCCCGCAGGAACTCGGCGAGGTCCTATCGACCCTTGAGGGAATTCAGGCGGACTTTAACAGCACTCAGTCGGGTAGCAAAAAAATCTCGATGGCGGACCTTATCGTCCTCGGTGGCTGTGCTGCGATCGAAAAAGCCGCGCAAGACGCTGGGGTTTCTGTTGCCGTCCCGTTTACGCCAGGTCGGATGGATACAACTCAGGAACTGACAGATGTTGAAATGTTTAATTGGCTGAAGCCAGTTTCGGACGGTTTCAGAAATTATCACAATGAGGCGGTTGGCTATAAGGTGAAGCCGGAGCGAATCTTCCTTGATCGAGCGCAGCTTCTGACGTTGACTGCGCCTGAGTGGACGGTTCTCGTCGGCGGACTTCGCGCCCTCGATCAGAATTGGGACTATTCAAAGCACGGTAGCTTCACTGATCGACCTGGTGTCTTGACCAATGACTTTTTCCGTGTCCTGACAAGTATGGACTATGAGTGGAAGCCGATAGACAATCGCGAGATGCTTTTTAACATCTGCGATCGCAAAACGGGTGAAACGAAGTTCACCGCGACACGTTGCGATCTCATCTTCGGTTCAAACGCGGAGCTTCGTCAAATTGCTGAAGTCTATGGCGCTGATGATGGTAACGAGCGTATGGTCAAGGACTTCGCCGCAGTCTGGAACAAAGTGATGATGCTTGATCGCTTCGACGTTGGCGCTTAACAGACTAGTGCAGCCTCACAGCTTATTTTTAGGGTAGGCAACCTGAGTTCGGGATAAGGAAAGGGACAGGTAGTAAGCTGAAAATAACGTCAAATCCAGCACCTGTCCTATGTTTAGTTTCTGGAGTTTAGACTAGTTAGGAGTGCGAAACTCTTTTTGATCCAAAGTTGACTTTCATTAAGCTGAGATAGTAGAGAAAAAGCAACGTTTTTTTTGCGAGTAGCTTCTAAGTTTCGACTTCGCTGGGTCAACATCATGATAGTGCATTTGTTCTATTTTACGTTTAGCACCGCGAACTAGTCTAAACTCCAGATCTTAAGTCTAATTAAGTAGAGTGGACATTCCAATACCCAACGCCCTTCGGGTTCGCCAGTCGCCTACGGAGGGAAACCCTCCTGCAGCGCTGGT
>NZ_CAWPKW010000288.1:0-39181 GCF_963888615.1 Brasilonema octagenarum UFV-OR1
CGTAAGCGTGTCCCTTTGGGACTTACAAAGTAGCGTCTGGGCAGGAGATACCCGAAGGGCGAACCCGAAGGGGTTTCCATCTCTAGGCATCTGGTGAGTCCAGCGCGATCTTGGTAGGGTTTCCCTGGGCAGGCGACGGGCGTTCCCGATAGCTGTAAGGCGTGGCGTTAGCCATAGGGTAATCACTCCACACTCAGACGAGTACTGTTCATGCGTAGCGTTTTCCTAAACCATATGCCTACGCCACGGCTGCGCCGGTGTTTGTAGCGTAGGCATAAGCAGATACTCGCACATAAGAACACGCAATGTGTATGCCTACGGCACTTTTAACACATACAGCCTGACTGTGCCGTATGTGCTAAAGGCAAACCCAGAGGGTAAATTGTTATTAGTGAACAGTAATAGCTGAGAACTGATAACTAACAACTAAATACTCACACCAACACGGAGTTTATCAGCCGTGTACCTCAGAAGTAATAACTTAGAACACAGTTTAGACGAAAGATGAGAGTAGCCCAAAATAATCAGTTTGACTACGTAAAAATCGGCTTGGCATCACCAGAACGCATTCGGATTTGGGGTGAGAGAACTTTGCCGAATGGTCAGGTAGTTGGTGAAGTCACAAAGCCAGAGACAATAAATTACCGTACTTTAAAACCGGAGATGGATGGCTTGTTCTGCGAGCGCATCTTTGGTCCAGCTAAAGATTGGGAATGCCATTGTGGCAAATACAAGAGAGTGCGTCATAGAGGTATTGTGTGCGAACGCTGTGGCGTGGAAGTGACTGAATCACGAGTGCGCCGCCACCGCATGGGTTACATTAAACTCGCCGCACCAGTCGCTCACGTTTGGTATCTCAAAGGCATTCCCAGCTATATCTCTATCCTGCTAGATATGCCTTTGCGGGATGTAGAGCAAATTGTTTATTTCAATTCCTATGTTGTTCTCAGTCCTGGCAATGCTGAAACCTTAACTTACAAACAGTTACTGAGTGAAGACCAGTGGCTGGAAATCGAAGACCAAATTTACTCAGAAGATTCGACGCTTGCTGGGGTAGAGGTCGGTATTGGTGCAGAAGCGTTGTTGCGGTTGCTCGCCGATATTAACTTAGAAGAATCAGCTGAATCCTTGCGGGAAGAAATTACGACCGCCAAAGGTCAAAAGCGGGCGAAGCTGATTAAGCGGCTACGGGTGATTGACAACTTCATCGCCACCGGATCTAAGCCTGAGTGGATGGTTATGGCTGTGATTCCCGTTATTCCCCCAGATTTGCGCCCAATGGTGCAGTTGGACGGTGGACGATTTGCGACGAGCGATTTGAATGATTTATATCGCCGAGTGATTAACCGCAACAACCGTTTGGCACGCCTGCAAGAAATTTTGGCTCCAGAGATTATTGTTCGCAACGAAAAGCGGATGCTGCAAGAAGCAGTGGACGCTTTGATTGACAATGGTCGTCGGGGACGCACGGTCGTAGGCGCAAACAACCGACCACTCAAGTCCTTGTCCGACATCATCGAAGGTAAGCAAGGACGTTTCCGGCAAAACTTACTCGGTAAACGGGTTGACTACTCAGGACGTTCCGTGATAGTCGTCGGACCAAAGCTTAACATCCACCAGTGCGGTTTGCCACGAGAAATGGCAATTGAGCTATTTCAACCGTTTGTCATCAATCGGCTGATTCGTAGCGGAATGGTGAATAACATCAAAGCTGCGAAAAAGTTGATATCTCGTTCTGACCCGAGTGTTTGGGATGTTCTAGAAGAAGTGATAGAAGGACACCCTGTTCTGCTCAACCGTGCGCCGACGCTGCACCGTTTGGGTATTCAAGCTTTCGAGCCAATTTTAGTAGAAGGTCGAGCAATTCAGCTCCACCCACTTGTTTGTCCAGCATTTAACGCTGACTTTGATGGTGACCAAATGGCGGTACACGTACCGTTATCTTTGGAATCTCAAGCGGAAGCACGGTTATTGATGCTGGCGTCTAACAACATTTTGTCACCAGCAACTGGTAGACCAATTATTACACCTAGCCAAGACATGGTCTTAGGGGCATATTACTTAACCGCAGAAAATCCTAATGCAACAAAAGGCGCAGGACGGTACTTTACTTGTCTTGATGATGTTGTCATGGCTTACGAACAGCAACAAATTGACCTCCATGCCTACATCTATGTGCGATATGACGGCGAAGTCGAGACAGGTGAGCCAGATATAGAACCGGTTGAAGTTAAACCCAATGACGATGGTAGCCGGACTTTGCTGTATAAGTTCCGTCGAGTCAGAGAAGATGCTGAGGGAAACATGATGTCTCAGTATATACGTACAACACCAGGTCGCGTTATTTATAATAAAGCAATTCAAGAAGCGATCGCCAGTTAACCGTCACGCAGAGTCAAAAGTGAGCCAGTGCGGGAGCGAAGCAGCACTGCCCAAAGTGTCGGTCAGGCTACAGCAACTGGCAAACCCCTAAGGGTCAAAAAGTTAAGAGTTCAAAGTTTTTTTGACCAATGACGTGTTGATCCTTGACTCTACCAGAGGCAGTTGCTAGGGGGAAACCCTCATACTGTCTCGCCTTGATCAATGACTAATGACTAAGGACTAATGACTCATGACTAATGACAAAATGGTTTTTCGGAATCGCATCGTTGACAAAGGTCAACTGAAGAACCTTATCTCCTGGTCGTTCATCCATTATGGTACGGCCCGGACAGCAATGATGGCAGACAAATTAAAAGATTTGGGATTCCGCTACGCGACCAAAGCAGGTGTTTCCATCAGTGTTGATGATTTGATGGTTCCTCCTTCCAAGCGATCGCTTCTAGAAGCCGCCGAAGCTGAAATTCGTGCAACAGAAGAACGCTACCAACGTGGAGAAATTACCGAAGTAGAGCGATTCCAAAAAGTGATTGACACTTGGAACGGTACTTCTGAAGCCCTCAAAGACGAAGTGGTCAACTACTTCAAGAAAAATAACCCCCTTAACTCCGTGTACATGATGGCATTCTCTGGAGCAAGGGGTAACATTTCTCAGGTGCGCCAATTGGTCGGAATGCGAGGACTAATGGCGGATCCCCAAGGAGAAATTATTGACCAGCCGATCAAAACAAACTTCCGCGAAGGACTGACGGTAACAGAATACATTATTTCGTCTTACGGTGCGAGAAAAGGTCTAGTAGACACAGCCTTGCGGACTGCTGACTCTGGTTATCTTACCCGCCGTTTGGTGGACGTATCGCAGGATGTGATTATTCGAGAATTTGACTGCGGTACCACCAGGGGAATTCCTTTGCGAGCTATGACAGAAGGTGAGAAAGTCTTGATTAACCTTGGCACAAGGTTAATGGGACGAGTCATTGGAGAGGATGTCGTGCATCCAAAAACAAAAGAAGTTATTGCAGCACGTAATAGCCCCGTTTCCGATGAACTGGCACGCAAAATTGATAAGGCCGGAGTCAAAGAAGTCGTCGTGCGTTCTCCTTTGACTTGTGAAGCAGCGCGATCCGTCTGCCAACATTGCTATGGCTGGAGTTTGGCACACGCTAAGATGGTGGATCTTGGCGAAGCTGTAGGTATTATTGCGGCACAAAGTATTGGTGAACCTGGTACCCAGCTGACAATGCGTACCTTCCACACAGGTGGTGTCTTCTCTGGTGAAGTAGCAAAACAAGTCCGTGCAGAATCCGCTGGTACCGTTCGCTTGCCACGTAAATTGCGGACAAGGGCTTACCGCACCCGCCACGGGGAAGACGCCCTGTATGTAGAAGCCAATGGCAACATTACTTTAGAAGTAGTAACAGACAACGCTGGCTCCCCCACGCCTCAAGACATTGCTGTGACCCAAGGTTCAACACTCTACGTTGTTGATGGGCAAAAGATTAAAACAGGTCAGCTAGTGGCTGAGGTTGCGATCGGTGGACGTACAACTCGTATCAATACAGAAAAAGCAGTCAAAGATGTCGCCTCTGACATGGCAGGGGAAGTCAAATTTGCCGATGTTGTGCCAGAACAAAAAACTGACCGTCAGGGAAACACCACAACAACAGCAGCACGGGGGGGATTGATTTGGATTCTCTCAGGGGAAGTTTATAACTTACCCCCAGGAGCAGAGTTGGTGGTCAACAATGGTGACACCATAGAATCCAACGGTGTTCTAGCAGAAACCAAGTTAACAACGTTACATGGCGGTGTGGTCCGCTTACCTGAAGCAACCCCAGGTAAAGGAACACGGGAAATTGAAATTATCACTGCTTCTGTGGTTTTAGACCAAGCAACAGTAACAGCGCAAACCGCTCAAGGTCGCAACAACTACTTAGTCACCACTGGAAACAACCAAGTCTTTAACCTGAGAGCAACCCCAGGCACAAAAGTTCAAAATGGTCAAGTGGTAGCTGAGTTGATTGATGACCGCTATCGCACAACCACTGGTGGATTGCTGAAATACGCTGGTGTGGATGTCCAGAAAAAAGGTAAGGCAAAGCTGGGTTACGAGGTAGTGCAGGGAGGTACCCTCCTCTGGATTCCTGAAGAAACCCACGAAGTGAATAAAGATATTTCGCTGCTAATGGTAGAAGACGGTCAGTTTGTTGAAGCTGGCACCGAAGTCGTGAAAGATATCTTCTGCCAAAACAGTGGTGTGATCGAAGTCACTCAGAAAAACTACATTCTCCGGGAAGTGGTTGTTAAGCCAGGAGAACTGTTGATGGTGGACGACCCAGAAGCAGTGATGGGCAAAGATGGCACCTTTATTCAGCCCGGTGAAGAATTATTAGGGCAAGTCGCGACAGAGTTGCGCTACATCGAATATGTGGAATCACCAGAAGGTCCAGGACTGTTAAGTCGTCCAGTTGTTGAGTTTGCAGTACCCAACAATCCTGATGTGCCATCAACCACATCAGTCAGTCAACAAACAAGTCGTTCAATTCAATTGCGGGCAGTACAGCGTCTGCCATACAAAGATTCTGAGCGTGTCAAGACCGTCGAAGGTGTTGAACTGCTGCGAACCCAACTGGTGTTGGAAATTGAGCAGGAAGGCGAACAAGACCACAATGCTTCCCCCTTGGCAGCAGATATTGAATTAGTAGCGGATGTTGAGGATCCAGAAATTCAGCGCTTGCAACTAGTCATTTTGGAATCTTTGGTGCTTCGTCGGGATATAGCTGCTGACGTAACCCAAGGCAGTACTCAGACAAGCCTGGAAGTAGAGGATGGACAAACAATAGTCCCAAGTTCTGTCGTCGCACGTACCCAAATATTGTGTAAAGAAGGGGGTATTGTGCGGGGGGTGCAAAAGGGAACAGAGGCGGTTCGCCGCTGTTTAGTGTTGCGCCACACTGACATGACTACGACTAATTTGAGCTCCCCACCCAAAGTCAAAGTCGGTGAGTTGGTAGTAGAAGGTGTAGAAATTGCTCCTGGAGTCTTTGCCGAGCAATCTGGGCAAGTCCTGGCACTACAGAAAGGAGAAAGAAAAGCCCAGAAGGCACAAGGAGAAATACCCCCTACTGAGGAATCAGCACTCACTACTGTGAACTACTCCGTTACACTCCGTGTTGGTCGTCCGTACCGAGTCAGTGGAGGCGCTGTGTTGCAGGTAGACGATGGCGACCTAGTACAACGTGGTGATAACTTAGTGTTGTTGGTGTTTGAACGCGCCAAGACTGGGGACATCATTCAAGGTTTGCCCAGAATTGAGGAACTCCTTGAAGCCCGTAAGCCAAAAGAGGCGTGTATACTAGCACGTCGTACTGGAGAACTCAAGGTCGTTTACGGCGATGGCGATGAAGCGATCGCGCTGAAAGTTGTTGAATCCAATGGTGTGGTCACCGATTATCCTCTAGGACCCGGACAAAACTTGATCATGCCAGATGGATCACCAATCACAGCCGGACAAGCATTAACTGATGGTCCTTCTAATCCCCATGAAATTTTGGACATCTTCTTCAGCCTGGGTTCTGAAGACGGAATTTATGCCTGCGCCAGCCATGCCTTGCAAAAGGTGCAAACGTTCTTGGTGAACGAAGTGCAATCAGTGTATCAGTCCCAAGGTATTGATATTGCGGACAAGCACATTGAAGTTATTGTCCGCCAGATGACCTCGAAAGTACGGATAGATGATGGTGGTGACACCAGCATGCTGCCTGGAGAATTGGTAGAGTTGCGCCAAGTCGAGCAAGTCAATGAAGCGATGGCAATCACTGGTGGTGCACGAGCGCAGTATACCCCAGTATTATTAGGTATTACCAAAGCATCGTTGAATACCGATAGCTTTATTTCCGCAGCATCCTTCCAAGAAACAACGCGTGTCTTGACTGAGGCGGCAATTGAAGGTAAGTCTGATTGGTTGCGCGGCTTAAAGGAAAACGTGATTATCGGACGACTGATTCCTGCAGGTACTGGGTTTAACGCTTATGAAGAACCTGGTGCGATCGAGGACTATGCTGCTGATATGACTACCACTGTCTTGGATGAAGTTGACGATCCACTCGATATGGTCTTGGATGACCGCACAGCCCGAAGCTATCAATTAGATTCTCCCACTGTTAACGGGGATGGTTTTGGTCTCAGACGCAGTCCAGAAAAATCCATATTGGATGAGGATGATTTGATGCTTCCTTCTGATAGCGAAACTGACCTTGATGACTTCGCAGAAGAAGACTACGATGAAGACGACGATTACGATGATGACGACGAGTAGTATTTCGTCTGCTTAATAACTTGGTGAGTACACATCACAGTAACTGGGGTATAGAATTCGTCAATTTGTTGTAGGTTGGGTTGCACTCCGGGCAACCCAAGATCAACCTCCAGCATTTGGAACCCCTATGAATGAAAAGCTGTACTAACTTACTCGCCCCAATCAGAGGAATTCCTCAACTGGGGCGAGTTTTTTATGCTAAACTTTTTGAAATTCATGGAAATTTATAGTTTTTTCTGGTTAACTCGAACTCATCGTTGTAACTTTGTCGCACCAGTCTTATAGTTCATTAGTGCCACTGCTACGTTGAACTGATTCACCACATCAAAAATCTTTTCATCCCGTTGTTCAATGGAAGTGTTATCTAACAGTAGTTGTCCAACCTCCAGGTTAATTGACTGTTTTTTTGAATCAGCAATTAGAGAATAAGCAGCTTGCTGTACTCTATCATGTATAAATTTGTATTGAGGTATAGAATTAGTATTTGATAATTGTTGTTTCCCCTCTTGACTAGAGATAGTTCCTGAATAAGTATTCTTATTTAAAAAAAGCTTATCATTATCAACTTCAAGTATAACTAGCCCTTCAACTAAGGCAGCCCACAAATCACTAGCTGTATCTACTACAGACTTTTGATATAAAATGCTAAGAGTTTTTATATCAAAAGACTTCCCCATGCAAGCAGCTAATTTCAATACTTCTTGAGTATGTTTTGGTAAGTTTTCTACTTGAATTCTCATACTTTCTATGACATCATCTGTTAAAGCTAACGCCTTGACTTGAGTAATATCACACTCCCAATGACCAACATCAAAATTAAATTGCATTAGCCCCTTATCGTATAAATCTTTAAGGAATCGACGAATAAAGAAGGGGTTGCCTTTAGTTTTTGCAAATACCATTTGGTTGAGAGGAATAGCAAGCGCTTCTGAACAACACAGGATGTCAGCGATGAGACGATTTGAATTAGCCTGATTTAATGGCTGTAGATTCATAGTGTTAATTTTTACGTTTGTTTTTTTTAGCTCATTTTTTGTTACACATAGCGGATGTGTTTTTAAAATCTCATTATGACGGTAAGCACCAATGAAAAGTAAACCCCCTTCGTTGTCATCCTGATTTGTATGATTATTTAACGTAATATCACAGTGATTATTATTTCTTATAGTATCTGAATTCCCAGTCATCAATGATTTAATAAATGTCAAATTAAATGTATCTACCCATTGCAAATCATCGAGGAAGATAACCAAGGGATGGTCTTTTTTTGTAAATAATTTTAGAAAATTTTTCAGCAATAAAATGAAGGTATCTTGGGGAGTAATACCAGATAACTCAGGAACTAAGGGTTGCTTACCAATAATGAGTTCCAGTTTAGGGATAACATCAATAATGATTTGAGCTTGTTCACCTAACGCTGACAAAATCTTACTTTTCCACTGTTGAATTTCAGCATCAGTTTCACTTAGCAATTGTCCAATTAAGTCCTCAACAGCTTGTACCAATGCTGACAAGGGAATGTTACGTTGTAATATGTCACATTTCCCTTGGATAAAGTAACTACGCGGTTGCGCGATACGCGTAGCGTCAAGCCTCTGACTTATTGTCCGTGTCATGCCTGACGAAGCCATCGCTTTGTGAACTTCTTTAACAACTGCTGTTTTGCCCACACCAGCGGCACCAGCTACTAAGATCATTTCAGTTGTTCCACTGCCTTTTACTCGCTCAAAAGCAGCCACTAGAGTTTCAACTTCATGTTGGCGACCATAGAGTTTTTCAGAAATCAGAAAACAGTCTGACATATCCTGCTTTTTTAACTCAAAAGGCACAAATTTTCTGATTTTTTGCGACTGTTGCAGGCAGATTTCTCGATCCTGCTTTGATCTTTGGGCAATCTGATAGCAATGTTGAGGAGTTTTTATCATTTTTTTCAAAGTTTTTGGCGATATAGAACTCATTTTTGATTTTTAACGAAGCTAGGTACACTTTCTGTTAAGCGTTCTCTACTTCCACAAGTTAATTCACCCTATGGCTAACGCCACGCCTTACGGCTATTGGGTGTGCGCAGAGCGCACGCCTTACGGCGTTGCAAGAGCGTCTGGTGGAGGAGATACGCCAGATGCCTGGCTAAACCCTCCCGCAGCACTGGTCTCACCAAATCAAACCGGATTCCTATAGTATATTGATTGCAAAGTTGTAATAGTTCTTGAAAACTATTACCTTTACGCGGAGATATTAAGGCTTTGGTGCTTACATAACAAAGCCTCAGAAAATTGATAACTTGTGCTGAGTGGTAGAAATAACTAAACAGTTAAAAATTGACAAAAAGCTGATTTGATAAGCATGCTATCCGCCCCACGGCAAGGGCTTTGCCCTACAGTTCTCATTGCTTCCAGTTCGCTTTTCCTGATTACACCTAGTTAGTTTCAGCATAGCTGCCTGATCCCTACGTCACGAATTACCCGATTTAAATTTATTATTCCCGGCGTGTCAGTGATATACGTACAGAGAAAATCTGTAGAAATTATAAAAACCGAATAAATACTTACCGCAGAAAAAGTCTTATCTTTTTACCTTTGACTCTTGACTCTGACTTCCCTCGGTTGGTAGTCTAAACCAACTTTGTTAGCACAAAAACCAACATCACGTACTTGATTTGGCTCAATTATCCGTCCCCAGTCTAGTGGAGTGACAGCATACTGTGTTGCTCCTTGAGGTTTAAAGTTACCGTTCCAAGAATTATTAATAGCAGCCTGTTTCATATCAAATGTTATTTGCCAATTGTTAACCTTCGTATTTCCCTGATTTAGGATTTTGAAGCTAACACAAAATCCTGTTTGCCAATTTGCGTAAATATCAGAACTAACAGCTAGTTGGGAAGAAGAGGAAGAAATACGGTAAAGAGGAGATAAGGAATTTTGTGATGGGGAAATAGAGGGAATATTTTTTTCTGTATCCTCTTCTACTGAAACAGGTGCTACTTGAGAAAAACTAACTGGCAGCATTTGGGACAGTAGTTGCTGTTTCGGAATATCAATATTTTGCCAATCATCTAATAAAATACCCCCTGTATCAGAACTATTAGGATTGAAACTCCAGTAAGCAAAACTTAATTGTTTATGTTTAATATATTGCACAAATTCGTTCTGCCAAATTCCTTCTTTAGAATTTGTATCTACTTTCCTTCCACCGAATTCACCAACAAAAATGGGTGCAAGATTTTGACTAGAAATATAATGAAATCCTATTTGCCAGCGATTGATAAGATCTTTCGGAAATTTTCGATCAGAAAACCAAGACTGTTCCGCAACTCCGGGGCCGTATTCATGAGGTGAATAGACAAGCTTGTTGCGACGAGATAAACGCACTGGGTAGCGCTTCACTCCTTCTAAATTACCACCGTGCCAATGGTTAGGCAGCTTTTGTGTAGGAACATTCTTTTCTACTCCTTCCACAACAATCAGCCAGTTAGGATTAACCTCAAGAATTGCATTTCCTGCCCGTTCTGCTGCAAGTCGCCAGTCTGTTGCTAAATCGTCAGTACCCCAGCTCGCTTTTCCGTGAGGTTCGTTTTTTAGATCACCACCAATAACGTTGGTTTGATTCTTGTATCTATTGGCTAGCATTGTCCAAGTATTAATCCAGTCTGCTTCTGTAAAATTGTCTTCATACCACAATTCGGCAATGCGTTTATCACTCAAACAGTGACTATCAAGTAAAACGAGTAACCCTTGACTTTCTGCCTCCTCAATAATTAAATCCATCACTTCTATTGGAGTTTTACCTTCTAATTCTTGATTGCTACCAATACTGAAATCAATACCACTAATATTAGGTGACAATAGCGCTTGTACAGAGTAAGGTAAGCGAATTAAGTTATAGCCAAGTGTCTTTATTTGTGCCAAGATCTCCTTATAATTTCGCTTCCACAACCCGTGCGGAACATGAGTTTCTGTTTCCATGCCAAACCAGTTAACACCTCTTAGCAAAACTTGTCGTCCTTTGGCATCGATAATTTTTGCGCCACGAGTTGAAAGTGGTAATTCCATAACTATTTCATTATTTATCTCATTTACCTGGCTTTGAGCAGGCAAGTCACTCATGATACTCGCAATAAATATTACCGTAGTTACGGACACCATGAGTAACTGGTGATGAAAATTTGAGTTTTTCCGTTTCCTTGTATAAAAAAAATTCATACTTCTCATTTCCTTATTTAACTGACAAAAATATTTTTAAACTAAGTGAACACAGACAGCCTGTAAGCATATATCCTTGAATGAAACAACTCTCTTTTGTCTACAATTTCATGAAAACCCAGTTGTTCATGCTTGTTGTTAATTCTCTAAATGTGCTAAGATAAAATGCTATGCTACAAATTATGAATTCAAAATCCTTGTTAAAATTTCCTAACTTTAGTTAAGGAAGGGTTATGATGAGTGAACACTGTCAATGTAGTTCCTCCCAAAGAGAAATTTATTGCTCTCAATAGAATTATGTGAACGTTTAGAGTTCAAAAGTTAACATACAGCAATTAAGCACATCGCTTCTGTAAATATGTTGATAAGTTAAGTAAAAATAGCCAATAATCATAATCAGTTTCTACTTAGACTCGAAAAGGGGAGCGGATGAATAAGCATATAGTTGACCGACTGTAAACTTTAGGAGTGAAAGTCACTAGGAGACAGGGAACTAGTATCCCTACTCGCTGGTACCAAGAGTCTATTTGGCTCTCTTACTGTTAAGTCCGAAAAAAGGCAAGTAAAAATATCCTCGTTTTGTTGCCTTATGAGATGAACCATGTGCCTAAAGCCATGGAAGTATCAAAAAAATCCAGGTTAAGCTAGAGAAGAGAGTTAGATTAGCTTCACGCCCTTTGAGGTTAAAAGCAAAACTCATTCTCAGGTAAGAATTTTCTCAAGTTGGCATTGTCCTTACTCCATGCTGCGAATTATTACTCAGCAGGCAGACGTTAGAGCAGAACTACAACGGATCTGCGATCGCACCCATGATGAACAGGTACTTCACAAAGAAGCAACAGTGCGGGAAGTGTTGCAAGCAGTGAAGCGCCAAGGCGATAACGCTGTACTGCATTACACCGCCGAATTCGATAAGCAAACCCTCAAGCCAGATGAACTGCGCGTGACAGGCTCAGAACTGGATGCAGCCTACCAACAGGTATCAAAGGAATTGCTCCAGGCAATCAGGCTTGCTTGCCGCCAAATCGATGCATTTCACCGCCAGCGAGTCCCCAAAAGTTGGGTACAATTTGGCGATGATGAGATCGTGTTAGGCAAGCGCTACACACCAGTAGATAAAGCAGGGTTATATGTGCCAGGTGGTCGCGCCGCCTATCCAAGTACGGTATTGATGAACGCAATACCGGCAAAGGTAGCTGGTGTCCCGCGTGTGGCAATGGTCACACCACCAGGACCAGACAAAGCAGTTAACCCAGCAGTGTTGGTAGCAGCACAAGAAGCTGGAGTACAAGAAATTTATCGCGTCGGAGGCGCACAGGCGATCGCCGCTTTAGCCTATGGTACAGAAACGATTCCTAAAGTTAATGTCATCACAGGACCAGGCAATATTTACGTCACTTTGGCGAAAAAACTCGTCTATGGTACTGTCGGCATCGATTCCTTAGCTGGACCAAGCGAAGTCCTCATTATTGCTGATGAATTCGCAAATCCTGTACACATTGCCGCTGATTTGTTAGCGCAAGCAGAACATGATCCGATGGCAGCAGCAATTTTGCTGACCACGGATGCAGCTTTAGCAAAAAACGTACAAGTGGCGGTGGAGAGACAACTTGTGGATCACCCAAGGCGCTTGCTTACAGAAAAGGCGATCGCTCACTACGGTTTAATAGTGATTGTAGAAACCTTGGAAGCCGCAGCAGAACTCTCAAACGAATTTGCCCCCGAACACCTAGAGTTGGAAGTAGAAGATCCTTGGAAGTTACTACAACAGATTCGGAATGCGGGCGCTATTTTCTTGGGCTATTCCACACCAGAAGCCGTAGGAGATTATTTAGCTGGACCTAATCACACCTTACCAACTTCTGGTGCGGCTCGTTATGCCTCAGCATTGGGAGTCGAAACTTTCATGAAACACTCTAGTATTATTCAGTACTCTCAAACCGCACTAGAAAAAGTGGCTGGTGCAATTGATGTACTGGCAACAGCTGAAGGCTTGCCTTCTCATGCTGATTCTGTCAGACGTCGAGTCCAAAAGCAAGAGTAATTTTGAATTTGAATTATTAATTTTTTCCTTAGACATTACGCAAAACTCAGCCTATGGGTTCAAACTGAAAGTTTAAGGCTATACAAAATTATGTCCACAGCTTGGATCTAGTGAGTATAGCCATTAACTTATTTCATTTGTGAGTTATATAGCTATTCCTGACTCAAGTCTTTTTCAACATTTGTGCCAGTCATCCCTCACGAATAATTTAACCCTTATACCTTCATGAATAATTCTCAATAAAAAGGTAATTTTTGTACGAGAACTAAGGGGCGATTTGTCAAGCTCGTTTGACAAGTCAATATTTGTGATCCATATAAAATTACAGTTTCAATATTCTTAAGAAAGATATAATTAACAGATAGTCGGAAAAAGTCAAGTAAAAAGTCTACTCTTGTGGAGAGGACATCGGTGCTAAAGACTATTTTGGTTGCTCTAGATGATTCCGAACTTGCAGACAAAGTCATTCACACTCTACAACAACTGGTTCTGGAAAAAGACAGCAAAGTTATTCTCTGCCATGTGTTTTCTCCATCCGAATCGGAGATGGAACTACCCGCTGATCGTCCTCAGCCAGAGTCATTAACATTTTCTTATTTTCATATTGAAAAACAGCTGCAATCTTACCAAACACTATTACCAGTTGAAAGCAATATAGAACTTGTTACCGGTAACCCACCAGAAGAGATTATTCGCCTTGCAAATATTTATAAAGCTGATTTAATTATCATTGGCAGTCGCGGGTTAACTGGTATGAACCGAATTGTCCAGGGTTCTGTGAGTTCTCAAGTGGTGGAAGATGCCAATTGTTCTGTGTTAGTCGTCAAGTAAGAATCTAAGATAGGGCTTGGGCAACAGCGATTGTTACGATTCCTGGTAGCCCCTTTAAACTGAAAATTTGTTTAGGAACGACTAACTTCACCCCTAATCCTACAGAAATCACCATTATCTGGGAAGACTCAACAAAAGTGAAGTTAGAGGCTGCACACAAAGCCGCCGCCTCTGCCACACTACAGGTTCCTACTTTTTTTCCAACCACTTGAGATGGGTTAGGGACACAGACTTGACTCAGAACATCCGGCGGAAAGGTTTTTAAAAACAAATTTTGGTGCTGGCAAAGTTCTAGTAAACCCAATTCTTCAGATTTACTATTAATAGTCGCAAAACCTGCAATTGCATTCTCTGCCAGTTGATTTTCTCTAAAAACTTCCCCAATAGCCCTTTCGATCAACTGTCGTGAAGTTCCCCTAGTGCATCCTATTCCCACCCATAGAACTCGGTGCTTGCTTGCTACTTGGTTGATGATCTCTCTCATGTGACGGTGTGTTAGTTACAGGATCAGCACCTCCATGAGATGGCAAAGAACTTGAACCAGTTCCCCGAATAAATCCCCGATAAATAAGTGCCCCCATAGTTTCTAACCTAAAACCCCAACCTTTGGGTAAATTGTTATCACCCTCATGTTGTCCCAAATCAACGTAAATACGCGGTGGGATAAAATAAGTGACACCATCTTTACCTATCAACTCATCTGCTTTCGCCATCACTTGGTCAAAACCCAAGTCAAATTCTTCATAACTGTCAAACTTACGTTGTAGTTGTTCTTGTACAAAAGCAATGAACTCGCGAACGGCTTTGACTTTTGGATCATTAGGCGCAGGAGAAACCGAGAAAAACTCCAAAGGAATTCTGGAAATCAGACCTTCATTAGGAGATTCTGTTTCCCTAGGAGGTGTAATGATACCCAATTGTCTCAGAATTAAAGGTTCTAAGTACCCTAACATTTGGGCTTGTGCTTTGCAAATTTTGGTATTATTTACATCTTCTTGGCGCTTTAATAGAGTACGGAAAGCACGGCGCAGTACTTGAGAAAGTGTGAAAGGAGGGAAGGGAATGCTGTTAGGTTCAGGTGGTTGTCCATTTGTTGCCATGAGAACATCAAGAGGTGGCAAGTCCTCAGGTACTACTGGCATTTGAATGTTAAACTCTTTAAATTGAAGATTTTCGCTGGTTTTGCTGAGGATATTTTTCTTTTTGCTGTTTTGTTTGTCGCGAATTTTGAGTATTTCTGTTGCTTTTGCTTTATCACCATCCAATAATAAGGTCAACCCTTGCTTATTAAACGGGTAGACAGGAGTATTCAGACAAATATAAATAAACTCAGCACAATAGGCTCTATTTTCTGAATTATTGAGGAAATCAATTGCCTCTTTTGAACCAAGACTAGCAAGGGCGCAGTTTTGCAAAAATTCTTTGAGAGTTGGGCCATCGCACACGTGAGTTGGATCGTTTCCATTAAAATCATTTTCTGAGAATTCCACAAACGGGTTCATTAAAGCCATCCAACAGATCATGCTGTCGGTATAGCCACGCGCTTGTTGTGGGGTAACAAATTCCGGAAAAACTAATCGCTGAGCGACAGCAATAAACCCATCGTGTCCATATAGCCCGTCATGGTAAGTGTCTGGTTCATTCAAGCTACCAAAAGCCTTTGTTCTTCCACCGTTCCATAATGCAGGTACAATAGCACCAGAATGATGCCCTTCATTTTTAATAAAAATTTCCACCAAATCTGACAACTCATGATCCTCTGGTGGTTTGCGCAGGTCAATAGCTTTACCATATCGGTCTTTATTGTATTGGAAAGTACAGATAAGTAAACCGTACTTATCAAGATACTGCACAATATCTTCGTGTCCGGAAACGCTGCTTCCATTCGGATCTGTAATTTTCTGTTCGTCTGCTATACCGATAAATCCTGGAACTTTTATCGTTTCCACATCTAGAACAGTCTCATCATCTATGATGACTTGCTTGTAAAATAACTGCCTCATGTCCAAGACTTGTTTGCCTTTCTTATCATCCGGACTTCTCAAGGCATTAAAACTAGACAAATCTACATCTTCGGCAGACCATAAAGGCAAACTATCATCTGTTTGCTGTAAATTGTTGTTTTGATTCATGTGCTGTATTTGACAAAAGTAATGTATAACATAAGACCTCATTTTCCTCTACAGATGAGGTACCAAGATTAACTACATTTATAAAAGATTTATTTACAGAAATTTATGAACTTAATGTTTTCAAGCCAGTATAACTTCGTACTGTGCTACTGCCGACTAACTCTTGCTAATGTCCTGAGGATGGCAACGTGAAAACCCTGATTATTGATAACTATGACTCTTATACCTTTAATCTTTACCAATTAATTGCACAAGTCAATGGAGAATATCCAACTGTAATTTACAATGACCAAGTTGCATGGGATGAACTCAAACAGTGGGAATTTGATAATATCGTGATTTCACCAGGTCCTGGTCGTCCAGAGAACCCAAAAGATTTTGGTATCTGTCGTCAAGCTATTCAAAATACACAGGTACCGCTTCTAGGCGTTTGCCTTGGACATCAGGGACTTGGTTATCAGTATGGGGGAAAAGTTATTCATGCGCCTGAAGTTCAGCATGGTAGGACGAGCGTTGTTTATCACATTGGAACTGAGCTGTTTAAGGGAATTCCTTCTCCCTTTTCTGTTGTGCGCTACCATTCCTTGCTGGTTTCAAATGACCTGCCGGACTGTTTAGAAAAAGTGGCGTGGACAAAGGACAACCTTGTGATGGGACTGCGCCATCGATCTTTGCCGCTATGGGGTGTGCAGTTTCATCCAGAGTCAATTTGTACTCAGTATGGACAAACCTTATTAGAGAATTTTAAAGAAATGACTCTAAAATTTGCCAAAGATCGAGGCAAAAGTCCCAGAAAACACTATTGGACAGTAGATAGTGAAACTGCTCCAATGCCTTCAAGTTCTTCGGGCCAAAAACAGCAACAGGAATTTGAACTTTGTACGCGCCAGCTAAATCTGTGTCCAGATACTGAGCAAATGTTTGTGCATCTGTTTGGCAAATCACCAAATGCATTCTGGCTAGACAGCAGTCGTGTTGAACCGAATCTTTCTCGCTTCTCCTTTATGGGAGATAGCAGCGGCGAAAACAGTCTGCTGATTCACTATCGGACGCTATCGCAAAAACTCACACTTACACAGTCCGATACGGTAAGCTACAGGACAGAGGGGATTTTCGAGTATCTCAAGCAAGAAATTGAACGGCGACACTGCCCATCTGATAATTTACCCTTTGATTTCAACTGCGGGTTTGTGGGTTACTTTGGCTATGAATTAAAAGCAGAGTGCGGATCTCAATTAAACCACCCCTCTGCCTTACCCGATGCAATGTTCCTGTTGGCTGATCGGATGATTGCGATCGATCATCAGGAGCAAACCCTCTATCTACTGTGTCTAATTCAGCAGGGACAAACAGCAAGAGCAGAAGTGTGGTTTGAATCGATCAGACAACAGATTGACCAGCTTGCTCCCCTGTCGCCAATTGTTCCTGAGAAAAAACAGACCCCTGTTATCTTCCGATTAAGTCGATCGCATCAAACTTACCTTGGTGATATTCAAACATCCTTGCAGGAAATTCACGAAGGAGAAACTTATCAAGTTTGTTTGACAAACCAAATTCAGACAGACACGACTCCCGAGCCACTGGCGTTCTATCGTTCATTACGCCGCATCAATCCTGCTCCCTACGCTGCATTTTTGCGGTTTGGCGATCTAGCAATTGCATGCTCGTCTCCAGAGCGATTTCTGCGGATTGATTGCCAAGGTTGGGTGGAAACAAAGCCGATCAAGGGGACGCTGCGACGTGGAAAAACACCCAAAGAAGATTTTATTTTGCGTGAACAATTGCACAACAGCGAAAAAGACCGGGCGGAGAATTTGATGATTGTGGATTTGCTTCGCAATGATCTCGGACGGGTTTGTGCAGTGGGCACTGTGCATGTTCCCAAATTGATGGATGTGGAAACCTATGCTACGGTGCATCAACTGGTGACGACGATTCGCGGTCATTTACGCGCCGATATGAGCGCTACAGACTGCATTCGCAACGCCTTTCCTGGCGGTTCTATGACAGGTGCCCCCAAGCTTAGAACCCTGGAGATTATTGATCGATTAGAACAGTCAGCACGGGGAGTTTACTCAGGGGCGGTCGGCTTTTTGGGATTGAACGGTTCAGCCGATTTGAATATTGTCATTCGTACCGCTGTGCTGACTCCTGAGCAAACCACCATCGGCGTTGGCGGCGGTATTGTGGCGCTTAGCGATCCCCAGATGGAGTTTCAGGAAACACTGCTCAAAGCTAAGGCATTGATCCATGCCATGATGATCACAACACATGGAGTCTTTGATCCCGACCAATATTACATCCAGGGAATGGAAACAGCCGCTTTTGATAACTATAAAAAACTGCGTGCATAGGTCTTTAAGAATTCAAAATTTGCTGCCTACGGCACGCTACGCTAAAATTCAAAATTCAACATTAAATCTAATTCAAGCAAGTGCAAAATGATTTTGATTTGTGAACAGTTATCAATACTTTTTCATCAGGTAGATAATCGGATTCATCTTCACATATTACCATCATAAATAACCAGGACTTACGCAGAATAATGAAAAAATAAACCGCAAAGACGAGGCAGTGCGTTGCTCAGAGCAGCGCCGCTTTTTAGGAAATACCTAATGCTAAAGTAGACCTGTTCGACGATCTTTTAGAAGCACTGGAGCTACTAGATTGGACTTCGGACAAATGAAAGAAAGAAAGACAGGGGAAAACATGATATTGCCAGTGTTTCGTCTGGAAGAATACTTGTCGCAATGGGAATTCAACGCTCCCTATCTTCTGTGTTGCAGTGATGCCGAATCTCGATCCCTCGAAGAGATTCTTTCGCTGGCTGACGATGAATCGAAGTTGTTATGGAGCAGACTCCACCTTGGTTACACTGAGGTCAAAGGTCTTCCGATTCTCCGTAACGAGATAGCCAAGCTCTATCAAGGTCTTGACTTAGAGAACATAGTGTGTTTGGCAGGTGCAGAAGACGGAATATTTTGTAGTATGCAAGCTCTCGTGAAAGAGGGCGACCACGTAATTGTTCTGACTCCTTGCTATCAGTCCCTCGAAGACTTACCTCGTCATTTCGGAGCGCGTGTCACTGCGGTGCGACTCAAGGAAGAGAACAAGTGGCAGATCGACATCAAAGCCATCGAAGATGCTCTCACGCCGAGTACGCGACTCATTATCATAAATTTCCCTCATAATCCGACAGGCGCGGTACTTACGGATGATCAAGCATCGGCACTTATCGATCTCGCCCGAAAACGGGGAATCTACATTTTCTCCGACGAGGTATACCGCCTTCTAGGTCCATCTTCGACAACATGGGGTCTCCCAATTGCGGTTCGCTACGAGCGGGGTGTCAGCCTCGGCGTCATGAGTAAGGCGTTCGGACTTGCTGGTTTAAGAATTGGGTGGATTGTCACACAAGACAAAGACCTCCTCCATCAAGCAGAAATAGCCAAACACCATACGTCAATCTGCAACAGCGCACCGTCGGAAGTACTCTCGCTTATAGCTCTGCGAAGCAAAGACGCTCTTGTGAGTCGCAACATCGAGATAGTGGATAAAAACCTTGGACTCCTTGACGACTTTTTCCACCGACATGGCGATCGCTTCTCATGGGTTCGTCCTCAAGGAGGGTGTGTCGGATTCGTTCACTACAAGGCGCATCGCCCGATTGATGAACTGGTAGAAGCTCTTGTACATAAGCAAGGCGTGCTTCTTATGCCCTCGCGCATTTACGATTTTCCGGGTAACTACTTTCGCATTGGATTTGGACGAAAGAATATGCCTTCGGCGCTGGTGCGGTTTGAAGCATTCCTTGAGGAATGGGAGTAGGACTTATCCTTACTTATTCCTGTGCACCTGCCGCCAACAGGCTTCGCACCACGCTAGGATACTGATTAAACTCTGCAAGCATTAAAGCTGTATAACCACCTTCGTTTTTAATTTTCACATCTGCCCTGGCTTTGAGTAACAATTGCACTGCTTCCTCATAACCCCGCGAAGCTGCCCACATCAGTGCTGTTGCACCTGCTGAGTCTGTTGGATTTACTTGTGCTCCTTTTGCTAGAAGCTGCTGTATCACGCCTAGATGGTTACGTTCTGCTGCCTTAATTAAAGGCGTTTTTCCATCATCTCCTTGAATATTGACATCAGCACCATAATCTAGTAAAGCTTTCACTATTTGAGTGTATCCTTGGATTGCTGCTAGCATCAACGGTTGCTCACCCAAGTTTTTTTCATTTACATTTGCTCCCTGACGCAGTAATTTTTCGACAATTTGGCTGTGTCCCTGCAAAGCTGCCACGAGTAGGGGTGTATCTCCTAAATGATTCTTAATTTCTACGTTTGCTCCTTTGCTGAGTAAGACTTCTACTACATCGGTATAACCTTCAACAACAGCAAGATGCAAGGCTGTTTCCCCATCTTGATCTTGGACGTTGACATCAGCACCGCGAGCGAGTATTTCGGCTGCGATCGCACTATATCCCGCCGCCGCCGCCGCTGATAAAGCCGTACCACCATCAAGATTTCTCGCCTGAACATCAGCCCCTGCTGCTAACAGCGCTTGCACAACTTCCAAATGTCCCAAATCTGCCGCAATCATCAATGCCGTTTCCCCCTCTTCATTTTGGGAGTTGACATCTGCATTATTTTCTAGTAAGTATTTGACAACTTCAGCATGTCCAGCGCGTATTGCTAATTGAAAAGCCGTGTCCTCATCTTTATCTTTAAGATCAACTTTGGCACCAGCAGCAAGTAAGACTCGCATCACATCAGCGTTTCCTTTTAAGGCGGCAACCATTAAGGCAGTGCTACCATCTTCATTGGTCGCATTAACATCCGCACCTTTAGATACTAAAAGTTTTACAATGTCAAGTTGGTTAGCACTCGCCGCTAACATCAAAGCCGTCAACCTATAGCGCTTTCTTTTCAAGTCGAAATCAGCACCTGCATCAAGAAGCGATCGCCCAATTTCGGTGTAGCCGAAATGAGCAGCAAACATCAAGGGTGTAGTGCCATCGCGATCGCCCGTATCTACGTTGGCACCATCATTAAGCAGTGCTTGCACCTGCTTCATATCACCATTTTTCACAGCCGATAGCAGCAAGACATCGTTATTTTTAGTCATTAGTCATTCGTCAATTACTCACTGATGATTTTCCGCGTTTTCGCGTCCCCGCGTCTGCGCGTCCTGTGTTTTCCCCATCTTCTCATCATCCCATTTCCCCATTACCAATAAGCGTTATGCTAATTTTTATGAAGATTTAAGAAGAGGGACACTAGGTATGGAACTTTCACCATCAGTAAAGTTTTCGTTAAACTTCGTTCACCCAATCATCATGTGGGTGTTATTACTACTTTCCTTGTATGCAGGATATCTGGGATTACAAGTCCAACGGACAAGAAATGCTCAAGGTGAAGAAAAGAAAGAATTAATCAAAGGTAAATACAACGTTAAGCATTACCAAATCGGCTCTGTAATATTAGCCTTGATGGTAACAGGCGCTGTTGCTGCGATGGCTGTCACTTACATCAACAATGGTAAGTTGTTCGTTGGACCTCACCTACTCATAGGACTTGGCATGACAACTCTAATTGCCATTTCAGCTTCCCTGTCTCCTTTTATGCAAAAAGGCGCAAACTGGGCGCGTGTAACACATATTTTGTTAAATTTTGTAATTGTAGCTCTTTTTGCATTGCAAGCTCTCAGTGGGATGGAAATTGTCAACAAACTTATCACTGGAGCATAGTCATGAGTCATTAGTGAGACCAGTGCTGCGGGAGGGGAGCCACTGCGTTGGAGAGCCCGCGCTGCAGGAGGGTCTCCCTCCGTAGGCGTCTGGCGTCCGGGTTTCCCGGCTTGTTCGCATGATTGCGTCTCCCCTTGGGAGATAGCATGTGGGGTTTTCCCGACAGCCAGGCATCTGGCGAACCCGAAGGGTCATAGGTGAAAAACAAATCGGTGTTGACTCTGCCTACTCAAACATATGCCCATAGGGCACGCTACTTAAAACAAAGTATGCTCGACGGAGCATACTTTGAAACTTAAAGCACATGTGATCGGTGACTATTTTTTCTTGGTACCATCTGGAAAAGGAATGCCCAAGGATTGGTGAAAATCTTCCTGTACCTTGCGAGTTAGGCGGCGCGAAACTTGGCGGACAACTTGGTTAAGTAACCGTTCACCTGTAGATAGAACTAAAGACTTGGGTAGTCGCTGAATAAACTTGGGAAAATGAATATAAACACTGAGATCCAATTCCCACTCAACTTGTGTCATTTCACTTAAGCAGGTGGAAGAATTACTTCCCACATTTTCTTGTAACTGTAGCGCAGCACGATAATCCACATCATACCCAGGGGCTTGGTAGTCAGGAATGGGAATAGTGCAAATCCGATAAACTCCTTCTTCTGGAGGTAATAATTCCAAACCGATTTTTGGTTCTACTTCGTAACCAAAAGAGCCAAAACGACCAATAACTAAGGCATAGCCATTTTTCCCTAATGCTTCCACCTTCATGGGATCAGCACAGCGCGAAAACCATGAGCCGTGATTATTGAGGTATTCAGCAACAGTTCCAGCTGTGGCATACATTTCCATATGGTCTTTATAACGACCGTGAAACCGTGTTGATGTTCCTATTGCTTCTTGAGTTACGTCTCCAGCTTTTTGAGTCGATGTCATAGATAAGATTGCTTCTGTTGTGTCAAAGGATTGATAATCCGGGTGCTTTGAAACCATAAAAGCGTTCTTTTATAGTCAGAGTGTTTGTCTAAATTAATAATTCGGCTGGTAGATAAAACATTTCGTACTGAATTTCCATTTTGACGGAATCTTAATCATCTGTCATGTGGTTCATCTAAATCTTGGTCAGAATCTTTAAAATAGGAAACTGAAAAACAGATACTAGTTTTCCAGGATAGCGTTTCTCATGAAAGCATTTGTAGCAGGGGCAACAGGTGAAACAGGTCGCCGGATAGTACAACAGCTCATAGCGCGGAATATTCCCGTTCGTGCTTTAGTCAGGGATGTAGAAAAAGCAAGGAGTATTCTAGGTGCTCAAGCCGAGTTAGTCGTGGGGGATGTGTTAAAGCCAGAAAGCTTGTCTGCTGCTTTGGGAGATAGCACAGTGCTACTGTGTGCCACTGGCGCAAAACCAAGCTTTGATCCAACAGGACCTTATAAAGTGGATTATGAAGGGACTAAAAATTTGGTAGATGCGGCAAAGGCTAAAGGAATTGAGCATATTGTCTTAGTTTCTTCTTTGGCTGCGTCTCAGTTTTTTCATCCCCTAAACTTGTTCTGGCTAATCTTGTATTGGAAAAAGCAAGCTGAGGAGTACATCCAGAAAAGCAGTCTAAACTATACAATTGTCCGACCGGGTGGTTTAAAGAATGAAGATAATTCCAACCAAATCGTGATGCAAAGCGCTGATACATTGTTCGAGGGTAGCATTCCCCGACAAAAAGTAGCCCAGGTTTCTGTTGAAGCGCTGTTTGAACCCGCAGCAAAAAATAAAATTGTCGAGATTGTTGCCAAAGAAAATGCTCCCGCAAAAAGCTTTGGAGAACTGTTTGCTAATGTCGCTTAAGTCTTAGTACAAAGCAGTGAGCCAGCTTAGTCAGCCAGTCACCTGCGACTCTTGACCCCTTCGGGGTCAAGAGTCGAATAACTAATCACTAATGGCTATTGACTTTTGACTAATTTTCTGGTTATTTTCCGGAATGAGTGCGTGGAAGATTGTTGTTATATTTTGATGGCAATAACAGCTAATTTTTTAAGGAGTCGGACTCTGAACAAAAGCTTAGAACGCAAAGGCGGCGTTGAACAACTCATAGCACCAATAGCCGCACTTCTTGGCTTCGTATGTTTGTTGCAGTGGTCAATATTTGGAGATTTGCGATCGCATGTCGATCCTACCTTTGCCAACAAACAGCCTCCCTTAGTTATGAAAGGGGGCGATCCTTATATCCGTGCTTTGATGAGAACCATCTCAGCAAGTGAAGCAAGTGGCAACCGTCCTTATTCAGTGTTGTATGGTGGACAGCACGTTAACAACCTTAGCCGCCATCCTGAGATATGCGTCACTATTGTTACAGGTGTGAACAAAGGTAATTGTTCTACAGCAGCAGGTAGATATCAAATTATTAATCTCACATGGTATAATATAGCATCACGTTATCACCCAAGCCCAGGACGATTTTTGTTTTGGGCTTCTTATAGTTTTGAACCAGAGTATCAAGACGTAGTTGTCTATCGTTGGTTAAGTGACTCTCGATTTTGGAGAACTGATATTTCTCAACAGCTACGTCAAGAAAAGTTACCAGATGTTTTGCGCCGGTTGTCTCCTACTTGGACAAGTTTGGGATATGGTATAGAAACTAATTCTGTGAGCAAGTCTTTACCACAGATTTATCAGAAAATGTTGAGAGAAGAATTAAAGGCATCAGGAAAATCAGTGTCATAAAAAGCTCTCGGTTGATCATTGGTTTTTGGAATTGGTAGAACTTTTTGCAACACAACCTTTCTATTTTAGGTTTTTGTGAGCAGCCAAAATAATTTCTTCTGTTTCTTGCCAACCAATACACCCATCTGTAACAGAAACACCATACTGTAATTGTTCTCGATCGCTAGGAATCTGTTGATGACCTTCATACAAATTGGATTCCAACATCATGCCAACTATTGATGTATTACCATCCACTATTTGTTGAATAATCTTTTCAAAGACAGAACTCTGTAATTTATACTGTTTACTTGAATTGCCGTGACTACAGTCGATAACAATTCTCGGCGATAAATTTGCCTCTTTTAATTTTTCTTCCACCTGTTTGACATTCGCTGCATCAAAGTTAGGCTGACCATTACCGCCTCGCAAAATAACATGACCGTAGGCATTTCCTCTGGTTTTGAAGATGCTCACTTGTCCCTTTTTATTAATTCCTAAAAAGTTGTGAGGTTTCTGAGCTGATTGGAGAGCATTCAAAGCCACATTAATATTACCATCAGTGCCATTTTTAAAACCCACTGGCATTGAAAGTCCGCTTGCCATTTCGCGATGAGTTTGTGATTCGGTTGTGCGTGCTCCAATTGCAGACCACGTAATAAGTTCACTAATGTACTGCGGTACTATAGGATCGAGTGCTTCTGTACCGATGGGTAATCCCAATTCAGCAATTTTTAGCAGTAAGGTACGTCCCATGCATAGACCTTTTTCGATATGGAAAGAATCATCCATATCAGGATCATTAATTAATCCTTTCCATCCTACTGTTGTTCTTGGTTTTTCAAAATATACCCTCATGATCAGCAACAGTTTATCCTTTACTCGATCAGCAAGAATTTTAAGTTTTTCTGAATATTCTATTGCTGCTTTTGTATCGTGGATAGAACATGGACCAACTACTATGAACTTTCTTCTGTCTTGAAAAGTTAGAATTTTTTCTATCTCATCTCTACATTTCAAAACTGTTTCTTTGGCTAAATCGGTTAAAGGTAATCTCGATTTCAAATCATCTGGAGTTAACAAGGGTTGAAAACTTTCAATGTGAGTATTAGATAATTGATTGTTTTCCATAACTTGCTTGGTTTGAAGTTTGCTACAAGTTGACTATTTCTTTATCATTGAATAGTATAACTCAATCATCTGAAGTTATTTCATATATTTTCTTTTTTTCTTTTGTCATATTTATTGATTATCGTCAAAGATCCAAGATGTGGGTGACAATGGTTTTCAAATGTTATCCTTAGATAAAAAATCTTGAATATTCTCAACAAAAGCCTTAACATTTTCAAAATGAATATTATGTCCGGACGTCTGAATAACTTTTAGTTGGCAAGATTCACAAATTTTAGTCATCTCTGTATTGACATCTATAAACTTTTCATCCGATTCCCCTGCTAATAAAAGCACAGGCGTTTTATTTTTTATCAGCATTTTCCACAAAGAAGGTTGACATCCAGTACCCATAAACCGTAGTGATTTAGCTAACTCAATTGGATGATTTTGCAACCGGACTTCTAGAAGGCGATGAAACTGGGGATGGTTTTTAAGCAAGCCAAAAATCTCTTGATTATACCAATTAGAGACAAAGGCAGCAAAATCATTTCTGCAAACACTTCTTTCTAATTTCCTGGCGATTTGCTCATCACGTTTAACTCGTTCTACTCGTTCTGCTTTTGTTAATAAACCAGGAGAGGCTGATTCCAAAACAACTTTAGGAAAACGGTGAGGAAAATGCAGAGCCAGGTATAAAGCTAATCTCCCTCCCATTGAATATCCAACTAAAAAGCATTGGGTAATTTTTAAATTATCCAGTAAGCTGATGAGGGCATGGGCAGTTTTTGGCATTGTATAATACTCATCACCACGCAAAACTTTAGTTTCTCCATGTCCCGGAAGGTCAACTGTCAAGCAGTAAAATTTATCACATATTAAGAAAATTACTGGCTCAAATTCATGACTGTTTCCCATGAATCCGTGCAAAAAAAGAATCAGTGGTTTATTTGGATCACCACTGAACGAATAGTGAAACTGATAATCTTCACTAGTTTTTGATTTGGAAAGCATGTGTGTTTATAAAAACCTATCCAAAGCAGCTTTAAGTTGTTCGAGTTCAACTTCAATATTGCCTTCTTTTGCAGCTCTTGCTATACACTCTGTTAAATGTTCATCCAAGACAATCCGTGCTACCCGATCCAGTGCTCCCCGCACTGCAGCAATTTGTAGTAAAACATCAGGACAAGGGCTACTTTGCTGTACCATTGTCTTAATACCACGAACATGCCCTTCTATACGCGAAAGGCGATTGACGATTCGCCGGAGAGATTCTTCGCTATGAACGTGAGCATGAGCCGAGTGTCCATGATTGTGAATATGCGGTGTATGATCTTTGTCTGTATCGTCAAAGAGTAAATCCTCATCCTGCTGTGATGTGGGTGGGGATTGTTTTGTTGATCTGTTCGATCCATTCATAAGTTTTCATATAGGTGCTGCGAATAAATAAGATCCTACCCTAGAGCAGAGAGGAGGGGGTGGGCACAGATGGAGTAGTAAATTCAAGAACAAATCCCCTATTTTGAAGTATTTGGGAGAAATATAGAAATATGAAGCCAGAAACAAACGTCAATGGATAGTAATTGTCAAGTATACCTGTAAAAATAGCTATAGAGAGATTTTTCACTGTATAAACAACAATTAGGCTGAAATATAAGGTTGTGGTTATGCGATTTTCCAAACGACTCCGGTCAATACGCCAACTAAGTACTCATGTGTTAGCCGTAATTTTGGGAGTTTTGCTAACTGTTGGCACTTTGCAAGTCTCACCCTCTCAAGCAGAACCAGCACCGAGTTCTGTCAGTGCTGCCTCACCACAACTTATTGCTCAGAAATCACCAGCCACTGCTGCTATTGGTAGCAGTAGCTTTGTGACAGCAGCAGTAAATCGCGTTGGACCTGCAGTTGTGAGGATAGACACTGAGCGCACAATTACCCGACGCTCTGATCCATTCTTTGACGATCCCTTTTTCCGGCGATTTTTTGGTAACGGTTCACCACAGCAGTTGCCCCCCGAGCAATTACGTGGTCTTGGTTCTGGCTTTATCATTGATAAGAGTGGGTTAATTCTGACGAATGCCCATGTGGTCGATAAGGCTGATAAGGTGACTGTTCGTCTCAAAGATGGACGCAGTTTTGAAGGAAAGGTACAAGGCGTTGATGAAGTGACTGATTTGGCGGTAGTCAAAATTAACGCTGGTGCTGATTTACCAATTGCACCCTTGGGTTCTTCAACTAAGGTACAAGTGGGTGACTGGGCGATCGCAGTTGGTAACCCCTTAGGATTAGATAACACCGTTACTCTAGGAATTATCAGTACCCTCAGACGTTCCAGTAGTGTAGTTGGCATTGGTAACAAACGCCTAGATTTCATTCAAACCGACGCCGCTATCAACCCAGGTAACTCTGGTGGACCACTGGTGAATGCTCAAGGTGAAGTCATTGGTATCAACACAGCCATTCGTGGTGACGCAACCGGTATTGGGTTTGCCATCCCTATTGATAAAGCTAAAACAGTTGCTACTAAACTGGAACGAGGAGAAACAATTGCTCACCCATTTATAGGTGTGCAAATGCAAGAAATAACGCCTGAATTGGCAAGACAATTCAACTCTAACCCTAATTCTCCGATTCAATTGCCAGAAATTGATGGCGTTTTAGTCATGCAAGTGGTGCCCAATTCACCAGCCGCAACTGCGGGAATACGTCCTGGAGATGTGATTCTTGAGGTTGATCGACAGCCCATCACAAAAGGCACACAGTTGCTTGACATTGTAGAAAATAGTCGTGTTGGTCAGCAATTGCAGTTGAAAGTGCAAAGGGGTAACCGGACACAACAGCTATCGATACGTACTGTTCAACTGCAAAATCCCTCCTAAAAATTTGAAATCCTAGACTGTAAAAGCCCAGCTTTTTTAAGAAGCTGGGTTTTTTGTCAAGGTTTTTTTGTTACCAGAAACTGACGCAAACTCAACAAACTTAAAGTTTGTCCCAAAGAAAGCGGTAAAACTGTCACTCCCTCTAAACGAGACTGTACCCAACCTTCTCCCCAGTACCATTCATGAAACCCATCTATTCCTTGAGAGAGTAACAAGCGTAAACAGTTAGGACGTGCCACATCTACTTGATGATGAATCGAGAGTGCTCCAATCTGGGTAGTATACTCAACTCCAGAATGGAGTTCTTCTGGCATTCCAGTAGCAAAGCGACCTGTGGGCAGCCATTTTTCTAGTTCCGTAGGACGCAGCAGACTGTCGCGAATTGCACTGAAGGATGCATCCACTTCTATCCGTATTTGGCTTTGTTGATAATTACCTAACATTTTTCGAGGATTACGGGAAGCGCGAGATAGTGTCTTTTTAGTATAACGAACCGCAGTGAAGTACTTACCACCAAAACGGAGTACCGTTTATGGTGGGGGCTTCTTGATGTGGCGAAGTCCAGGATTTCCAAAAGATTTCTACAAAGTCTCATTAGCGACACCTTCCTAGCCAACAGGAAGAAGAACCAAAAACCATATCGTGAGGTTTCGCTTATTGCTGATTAAAAAGTTGTAATTTCTTTCAACACCCTTACACAGTAAGCAAAAAAGATATGCAAACACAACATGTATTCACTAAGTTACTGTCACTCATTCCAACCCACTCATCACCCACCTATTTAAGTTAAGTTAAGTTTTGTTATACTAAGATAATTATCTTTCGGTGCTTTTTGCACAGGAAATTTCGGTAAGAAATTAAAGGTATAGGTTTTTTTTCATGGCGGATCAATTAATTCGCGCCACTGCAGCACAAGGCGGTATTCGTGCAGTAGGTGCAATAACAACACGCTTGACAGAAGAAGCAAGAAATAGACATAAGCTTTCTTATGTGGCAACGGCTGCGCTAGGTCGAACGATGACAGCAGGGTTGCTAATGGCTTCTAGTATGAAACGAACTGGGTCGAGAGTCAATATCCGCGTCAAAGGTGATGGACCTTTGGGTGGTATATTGATAGACGCAGGATTAGATGGAACAGTACGTGGCTATGTAGGAAACTCATCCGTAGAACTGCCTCCCAATAGCAAAGGTAAGCTTGATGTTGGTGGTGCAGTAGGAAAAGGTTTTCTTTACGTTGTCCGCGATATTGGATACGGGTATCCTTACTCTAGTACAGTGGAACTCGTTTCTGGTGAGATTGGGGACGATGTGGCTCATTACCTCATCAGTTCGGAACAAACACCTTCAGCGATAGTATTAGGCGTGTTCGTAGGAGCAAACGGAGTGACAGCAGCCGGAGGAATACTAGTACAAGTTTTGCCCAAAGCCGCTAGAGACGAAGCTCTAGTGGAAACTTTGGAATCACGAGTCGCCGCACTATCAGGATTTACACCTTTGTTGCAAGCAGGAAAATCCTTGACAGACATCTTTGGTGACTTGCTGGGAGATATGGGAGTTACGATCTTTCCGGAAACCCAGATTTTACGTTACCACTGCGGTTGCTCCTTTGACCGCGTGCTAGGAGCACTCAAGATGTTGGGTGAAGCCGAGCTGCAAGACATGATTGTAAAAGATAATGGGGCTGAGGCAACTTGCGATTTTTGTGGTACAGTTTACCAGGCAAGTCGAGATGACTTGGCTCAATTGGTCGTAGATTTGCAAGCAGAAGCGTCGGCTGGGGTGTAAAGTATAAAAGAAAACTTTTTATCTAGGATATACATGATATGAGTGGAGGACATATCATCATGTAAGAAGTAACTTGATCCAGAAGGGAAGTTACGATGGCAGGGACGAAACTTTGGAGCTATAACAGATCGCTAAAGTTAATTGTTTATTTTGGTGTGAGAGATGACAGAGCGGGATATGCCAGAAAGTTGGTTACCAGGCAAAGCAAGAGAGCCAGATAACAATATGACTAGAGGATACCGAAGGCAAGAATCTAGTGAAACACAAACGTCTGGAGTCGCAACAAGCAGTTATATCATCGAGTCTGTGAAACGCTCAAAAGAAAATGATTCGGATCAACTGTCTCTAGATAAAGAGTCGCAAGAAATAGTACCAGTCAGTAAAAGTTCTTGGACATTGCCTAAATGGACGAAATCGTGGGTGTTATGGACGTTATTGTTAGCGTTGGTTCCTAGCGGAATAGCCTTTATGGCAACAGCAATGTTACTCAAGCTGCCATCTGCGCCTAACTGCCCATCGATTTTCTGGCCATTGGCTAGTGCTTCGGTACGGCTAAATTGCGCTCAGTTGGCAGCTTCTAAGCAAACGGTAAAAGACCTTCTGCAAGCGATCGCCCTAGTCAAAGAACTGCCAAAAAATCACCCGCTTCGTGAAGAAATTGACCGTTTAATAGAAGATTGGTCACGGGAGATTCTACAACTAGCAGACCAGAGTTTCCAGGCAGGTCGGCTAGACGAAGCGATCGCAACAGCTCGCCAGGTTCCAAAAGAGGAATCGGCTTATCGATTAGTGGAAGCAAAAATTTCCAAATGGCAATCCATCTGGTCAAGCGCAGAAAGCATCTACACTGAAGCAGAAGCCCAAATGCGTGACGAAAAATGGCATCAAGCGTTCATGCTAGCTTCTAGATTGTTGCGTGTAGATAATACATACTGGTCGATGACGAAATATGACCAGTTGAATCGATTAATTGTCAGCGCCCGAGAAGATGGTGAGCAGTTAGGAAAAGCGAAAACTTTAGCCGAAAACAAAACAGTCGATAATCTCCTCAAAGCCATTAAGGTGGCAGAGTCGATTCGCAAAGACAGTTACGTTTATCCCAAGGCCCAGCAAGCTCTTTCGGAATTTGGAGATAAAATGCTTGAGTTGGCACAGGCAAAACTGGACGGACGAAATCCAGACCAAGCTATCTTGATAGCCCAAAAAATTCCCCCCAGCACTGGACATCAAAAGGACATACAAGACTTTATTGCCTTATCTGAAGCACAGAGGAGTGCATGGTTAGGGACAACAGCCGGTCTAGAAACAGCAATTGCCCAAGCTCAACAAATAGAGGCAACCAGACCAAAATATGAAAAAGCGCAAGAACTTATTGCTAGCTGGCAACTAGAAATTCAAGATGTCGCCCATTTGGAAAAAGCAAGAAACCTGGCTAGTCTTGGTTCAGTGAAAGATTTTGCAGCAGCTATCACTGAAGCACAACTGATTTCAGAAGGCAACCCTCGTGCAGAGGAAGCAAAAAAAGAAATTGGTGGTTGGGTTGCTCAAATACAGACAATCGAAGACCGTCCGTATTTGGATCGAGCTGATCAAATGGCAATGCTTGAGGATGCTAACTCTTTACAAGCGGCGATCGCACAGGCAAGTCAAGTTCAACGAGGTCGTGCATTGTATCCAGAAGCACGAAGAAAAATTGGGAATTGGACAGCAAAGATTCAAACTATTCAAGACCAGCCCTACTTAGACCAAGCAAAAAACTTGGCTGACAGTGGCGATTTACCCTCTGCTATTGCAACAGCTCAACAAATCCGCTCAGGACGAGCACTTTCTGGTCAAGCACAAACAGTTATAGATCAGTGGCAAGGACAAATTCGTGCAAAACAAAACTGGAACAAAGCACGAGAAATCGCAGTTACCGGAACTCCAGAAGCTTTGGCACAAGCAATTAGGCTAGCAAACAGAGTACCGGATAATAGCATCCTACGCAGTGATGTAAGTATCGCGATTGACCAATGGAGTCAGCAATTGTTGGATATAGCTCGTGCTCAAGGAGAATCTAATATTCCTAGAGCTATTGAGACAGCCAGACTGATTCCAAGAGGAACTGATGCCTATAGTGCTGCACGAGAACAAATTAGAGCATGGCAGGAATATCTCACTCCTCAGCCACAAGAACCTCCACAGGAACAATCTCAACAAGAACCTACACAAGATTCTTATACTGAGCAACAAAGGGTGATCGAAGGACAGCAATAAATTTTTAGAAAGCTAGCTACATATCTATATTGCTGGATATTAGCATCTCAGTGTTTCAGCCACTTACACTGCTAAGTTTAAAGGTCAAAAAGCTTTGCAATTACCCCTGCAAAGTTTAACTGTTCAAATTGATTAAAATCTTGTGTCTCTACTTTAGCAACTATCAAAATAACTGGAAAATATCTGGTTGTCGGAGGATTTTGCAGTGCCTGAAACACTATCAGTCCGTGCATATGGGGTATATTAATATATCTTTTGAATCCCATTCAGCAATTGAGTGCTCAAAATAAATGCCTTCCCCAATCTAATGGAGAAGGCATTTTAACGTTTCAGGTATGTGACATCTATTTATGTATATCTGCCACTGCCACGCTCACTTGAGATGTTCACGTTTTTACTACCCATTAAAACGTTTATTTTTAATAAATATCATTGTTGGACTGGTGATTGAAGAGATGATATGAACATATCGGATAAGTTTGATGCGTAATCGTCATAGTTACTTTGAATTCAGTCATCAAAAATTCTTCTACCCACATTTTGCGCTAAGACAGATTATGCTAAATAAGCACTCAGTATTAAAACGAAAGTCCTTGATTTAGCGCTAAAAATCCAAAAAAGTAACGTAACTTTATCACACGGTTCAGTTAGCGATCAAAATAAAAATGGCTGAGGGTGATCGAAGGACAGTGATATCAAATTTGCATACACAATAAATTTCTGTGTAGGCTTAGTAACTAAAAGTCACAGCTTGTGAAACAAAGTGGATAGAAATTTAAAAACCGATGTCACACGCCTTAACCCAATACTCGGAAAAATTCTGAGTCATGCAACCCAATTTTTGCAAGGTTTGAACGAACGTCCCGTTGGAGTTGTGCCTCCAAACTATGACATAGCTTCCTTGCCCAAAGAGGGGATTGGTACAGAGAAAGCTCTAGAGGCGTTTAACAACAAGTATGGTGCAGGGATTACTGCTAGTAGCGGTCCTCGTTACTTGGGCTTTGTGACTGGCGGTTCTACACCTGCGGCGATTGCAGGTGACTGGCTTGTGAGTATCTTTGATCAAAATGTCATCGGTGCGAAAGATTCCTCTGCGCCTGAAGTTGAGCGAGAGACAATCAGTTTCCTTCGCCAACTCTTCCAGATATCAGACTCCCACTCCGGAACATTTGTCTCAGGTGCGACAATGTCCAATTTTGTGGGTTTAGCATTAGCCAGACAATGGATTGCTCAACAGCTGAAGATCGATATTACTCATAATGGACTGTATGCTTTGCCCGCTATCAAAATCTTCAGCGGTTCACCTCATTCGTGCATCAGCAAAGCGCTTTCTATGCTTGGAATGGGTAAAAGTCATCTACAAATTGTTCCTTGTTTACCCGAACGAGAAGCCATTGACTTAGACGAACTCACCAAAAACTTGAGTCGTTGCCAGGAGCCATGTATTGTTGTGGCAAATGCAGGAACCGTTAATACCGCTGATTTTGACGATTTAGTGGGAATTGCAGCACTCAAGCAAGAGTTTAATTTTTGGCTACATGTAGACGCTGCCTTTGGTGGATTTGCAGCTTGTTCACCTAAATACTGCCATCTGGTACAAGGACTGGATACTGCGGATTCGATCGCCATTGATGCTCACAAGTGGCTGAATGTTCCTTATGATTCAGCTATGCAATTTACACGGCATCGAAATCTCCAACTCGAAGTCTTTCAAAATAATGCAGCTTATCTTGGAGTCCCGGCTGAAAATCCTGATTTTGTTCACTTAACTCCAGAAAACTCACGCCGATTCAGGGCACTTCCTGCATGGTTTAGCTTGATAGCTTATGGTGCACAGGGGTATCAAGACATCGTCGAGAGAGACTGTGAGTTAGCTCAACTGTTAGGTGAGAAAATAAGAAGTTGTAGAGATTTCAAGCTTTTGGCTCCTGTTCGTCTGAATGTCGTCTGCTTTACCTTGTCAGTTGACGGGCAAGAGATTCGATTAGACACCATTAAAAAATTCCTGGAAATGTTGCACGATAGTGGAAAGGTTTTCCTAACACCAACTGTTTATGGAACTGTGCCAGCAATTCGAGCTGCATTCTCCAACTGGCGCACTCAACAGATTGATGTTCAAATCCTGTGGGAAGCACTTTCAGAAACGATAAGTTCGTTTAAAGACTCAGTTATGCAGTAGCGAAATGTACGAGATATCTCCGCAAGCATCTAGCGTCCCAGCAACTTAGCCCGCAGCAGCCTAATGCGATCGCGCAATTTCGCCGCCTCTTCAAACTCTAGTTTTTTCGCCGCTTCTTTCATCTGTGCTTCCAGTTGAGTAATCAACCCTGGAATCTCTTCTAGGGGAAATTCATCTATATGTTGCTCAACTGTATCTAACTCAGTTGCATTTAATCGCCGCGACACTTCTAAGAAGGACAAAATCGCATTACTCGATTTTTTCTTCACAATTGGTTGCGGTGTAATTCCGTGCATCCGGTTATGAGCCATTTGAATATTGCGACGCCTCTCGGTTTCTTCCATAGCTTTGATCATGCTATCAGTTAAGGTATCCGCATACATAATCGCTTGTCCTCGCACATGACGCGCAGCCCTTCCAATCGTTTGAATCAGAGAACGTTCTGCACGCAAAAAGCCTTCTTTATCAGCATCCAAAATCGCCACCAGAGAAACTTCTGGTAAATCCAAACCTTCCCGCAGCAAGTTCACACCAACCAACACATCAAAGCTACCATCGCGCAAATCCTGCAAAATCTCAATTCGCTCAATCGAATTAATTTCCGAATGCAGATACCTTACCCGAATACTGTTGTCTTGCAGATATTCAGTTAAATCTTCTGCCATGCGCTTAGTCAGTGTTGTAATCAGCACTCGTTCCTGGCGGTCAACTCTATCTTTGATTTCGCCCAACAAATCATCGATTTGCCCTTCTGTCGGACGGACTATGATTTCTGGATCAACAACTCCAGTTGGTCTAATGATTTGTTGTGCGACATGATCTTCAGAAACTTCTAGTTCCCAATTTCCGGGGGTAGCGGAAACGAAAATACACTGATTCACCTTTGTCCAAAATTCCTCAGCCTTCAATGGACGGTTATCAGCCGCACTGGGTAAACGAAACCCATGCTCAATTAACACTTTTTTCCGTGCTTGGTCGCCGTTATACATTCCGCGTATTTGCGGTACAGTGACATGAGATTCATCTATGACCAACAGCCAATCTTTGGGGAAATAATCAATCAAACATTCGGGTGGTTCCCCTGCTTGGCGTCCTGCGAGGTGACGGGAATAGTTTTCCACACCATTGCAATAACCCACCTCACGCAACATTTCCAAATCATAGCGCGTCCTCTGGTCTATGCGTTGCGCTTCTAGTAATTTCCCAGCTTCCTCTAATTGTGCTTTTTGCTGTTTGAGTTCTGCTGCGATCGCATCGCAAGCTTCTTCTAACCTTTCTTCTGGAGTGACGAAGTGACGCGCCGGGTAAAGATTCACCGCTTCTACACTCTTAATAATTTCACCTGTGACAGGGTCAACGTAGCGAATAGCGTCAATCTCATCACCAAAGAATTCCACGCGGATAATTCGGTCTTCATACGCAGGACCAATTTCCAACACATCACCCCGGACGCGAAAACGTCCGCGACCTAACTCCACATCGTTGCGGCTATACTGAATGGATACTAAGTTTTTCAGTATTTCCCGTTGGTTTACTTCCAAACCGACTTGAAAGGGAATCGCAGCTTTCAGGTATTCTGAGGGCATTCCTAAACCATAGATGCAACTAATAGATGCAACAACAACTACATCGCGGCGTTCAAAGAGCGATCGCGTTGCTGAGTGTCGCAACATATCAATTTCATCGTTAATCGAAGCCGTTTTTTCTATATATGTATCGCTGACAGGAATATATGCTTCTGGCTGATAGTAATCGTAGTAGCTAACAAAATACTCAACTGCATTCTCAGCAAAGAATTCTCGCAACTCGTTACACAGTTGTGCGGCGAGAGTTTTGTTGTGAGCAAGAACGAGAGTGGGTTTCCCCACTTTTTCAATCACTGAGGCGATAGTAAAAGTTTTTCCTGTTCCCGTAGCTCCCAGTAAAGTTTGATACCTATTTTTATTATTTACGCTGGTGATAAGTTGGGCGATCGCTTGTGGTTGATCGCCTGTCGGTTGAAAGGGAGCTTGAAGATGAAATTGCGTCATAGAAGTTAATTTAGCTGCTTCTATTTTATATGCTAAGCAATCTTTATATAAGTGGTGTAAGTTTACCCCTCTATTGCTCCAGACAAATCAATAACCTTTCAACAAAACCCGCTCTTAACAACCAATAACGGGTAGACAACCCACTGGTATAATTTGGTATAATATGTCAAGTGTCTAAAAAGACCATCATGTCTAGCATCTACATTTAAATTGGCATTCAGCGTAGCTCTCCACGAAATACTAGTGTAGCATAAATAACTTAGAAGTTAAAATCACCTCCTCACCCCCCCTCAAAGGCGTGAGAATTGGTGGAAAATTTCTGCAAAGCCCCATATGAAACTCATACTACCAAGGTTAAGGTGTTAACGCGGGTGTTTGAGCTTGAGGAAAGAGTGAGGGTGCTGGGAATTTTGCTGAGGGCAAAGTCAGAGGTAAGCATCACAGGATTCGTTGATTAATCCGTAAATTCAGTCACCACCAGTTGGAGAAATAAATTGCATGTCAAATGTTCAGGTGAAACTCACGCTTTTAGATGATCGTCTCGAAGATTCAGAACTGCAAGAGAAAACAGAGAATCTCCTGCAAGATATTAAACAAGAGGTTGAAGTAGAAGATGCAGGTCTTGTGACAGTAGAGAATTCCCCAGAAGGCTCAAAGTCTGTAAGTGGATATTTACTGGGGGTGCTGACGGCTAAGGTTAATAAAACAAAGATTCAATCTTTCATGAGGCTTTTGGGCGATCGCCTACTAGGGAAAACGATTGAGATCGAAGTCACGGCTAATGGTAAAACTCTCAAAGCCAAAGCCAGTAGCCAAGCTGAGTTGATAGCAGCTATTAAAGCCGCCCAGGAATTTGTTGGAGAATAAGGAGTCAGAGATGGGGAAGAAGGTAGCATTACTGGTTGGAGTCAGCAATTATCATCAACAAGGGCTATCAGCCTTGCCCAGCGCTACCAAAGATGCAAGAGCGATGAAGCAAGTATTGCAGCATCCAGACATAGGGGGTTTTGCTGAAACTGATATCACCCTGCTATTGAATCCGACAAAAGACACAATGGCAGATGCCATAGACAACCTTTTTGCTAACCGCAGTTCAGAAGACTTGGTGCTGTTCTACTTCTCCGGTCATGGTGCGAAGGATGATAATGGCAATCTTTACATCGCTGCACCTGCTACCCGTGTCAGCCAGAACAAAAGAGTGCTACCTCAAAGTGCCATCAATGCCAGTTTTATTAAAGACCAAATGACTTAACGCACCTGCTATTCTAGAACCATCCATACTCACTAAAGTTTCTGCTGCACCATCTGTAAATGCAGCAATACCCGTCACATTTTGAACAGGTAAAAAACCATAATATATAGCTTCGTCTTTCAAGCGTTCGCTAAGAAATGTAGTTTGGTTGGCAAATTCTCCTTTTCCTACAGAACCAAGTAACTCCAGCTTGTTATCCTTTTCAACAACAATAAAGCCATCTCCGACTTTCAGCCAAAATAAATAATGTTTGCCTAACACCGTCATCAGTAACGTACACTTCAAGTCGTCAACCCGGCATTCTTTTTGTTCTGAAAGTTCTCGTAATCTTTCAATTGCATATTTTATAAACTTATACGCATACTCTTTACCTTCATTACTTTCATTACAATTAAGTATTTGTTCTCGGTCTAAAATGTTTTGATGAATAGATTCTATTGAATGAGTAAACTCACCCAAGCCCTCAACAACAGCCTTAGAACCGAAATGAGATAGTCTCGCACTTCCAGCACCATCAGCCACAAAAATACCTGCTCGTGGCTTTGATATAGCTTTTGCTGCATCTTGACATGGTACTTGTGGATGAGAGTGAAGATGAGAACGACCAATAGTAGTAGCATAAATACCTCGCCACTCTGTTTTCTCTGGTATTTTGTCTTCTTCAGTGGAAATTTCTTGTTGTGGAATGATATCTTCTAATGGTTTGTGTGTCTGATTATCTGTGAGATCCGCATTACTCTTTTCATTCTTTGCTGTCAAGATTGCAGCCTCATTCATCTCTTCTAAATTTGAAAAACTATCTTCCACACATGGCACTTCCTTTTTTGAAGAGAATGCCTTATTTTTGTCTTGAATTTTTCTCCGAAAGTGATCATCTCCCCAGTTAATTGTCATCTCCTCAATCAGTACGTCTGGAACTATATCTTTGCCTAATTTTTTTTGCTGATTATGCAATTCCGTCAGCTTAATATAGGCAATATTTTTAGATTTATAATGATTAGCATAATTGAGTACTTCTATGCTATCAGGATACTTTCTTTGAATCTCACTAAAATCTTGAATTGTCAAGCGTAAAGACTTTTCTTTTTTTTTATCTGTTTTTTTGACTTTTTTAGCCATAATTTTCGCCTCCATTGTTTTGTAAATTAATTACAATTTTCTGTAGAGCGTCAACCCTACATGAAACTTTGTTGTTCATCACTTTTTGATGACTCATGAGCAATAAATAATGCTCAGTGTAGAGCCATTTACCTTTTTCAAACAGTGAAACTGATAAATCAGATCTTGCACCATAATTCTCGTCCGCCAAGAAATAAATTTCTTGGCTCAAAGTTTAAGTCCGT
>NZ_CAWPKW010000289.1:0-39037 GCF_963888615.1 Brasilonema octagenarum UFV-OR1
AAGGAAGTTTTCCCAGCGCCCCCTTCGCCAACAATCAAGAATTTCGCTTCATAAAGGGGTTCGGTTTCATTTGGGTCTTGTACGCGGAAATAGAAATCGAGAATTTCATTCACATCACCTGGATTTTTTGACAAGTCTTTCGATCCCAAAATCTCAGGTAGAATGGGGACTGGATTTCCACGAAGATCCAATAGTTCAAGTTTTGTCAGTTGTCGAAATTCCTGTGGCAGTGCGCTGAGTTGATTCCTGTTGAGGGAGAGCGTTTGCAGGTTGGTGAGTTGTCCAAATTCCGCTGGCAGTGCGCTGAGTTGATTGTAGCGGAGATCGAGCATTTGCAGCTTAGTGAGTTGTCCAAATTCCGCTGGCAGTGCGCTGAGTTGATTCCTGCCCAGGGAGAGCGATTGGAGGTTGGTGAGTTGGACAATTTCCGCTGGCAGTGCGCTCAGTTGATTCCAGCAGAGGTAGAGCGATTCCAGGTTGGTGAGTTGGACAATTTCCGCTGGCAGTGCGCTCAGTTTATTGCTCGCTGAGGTGGAGCAATTGCAAGTTAGTGAGTTGTCCAATTTCCGCTGGCAGTGCGCTCAGTTGATTGTTGTTGAGTTGGTAGAGCGTTTGCAGGTTGGTGAGTTTTCCAATTTCCGCTGGCAGTGCGCTGAGTTGATTACTGCTGGGGTTGAACGTTTGCAGGTTGGTGAGTTGTCCAATTTCCGCTGGCAGTGTGCTGAGTTGATTGAAGCTGAGGTCGAGCGTTTGCAGGTTGGTGAGTTGTCCAATTTCCGCTGGCAGTGCGCTGAGTTGATTACTGCTGAGGTTGAGCGTTTCCAGGTTGGTGAGTTTTCCAATTTCCGCTGGCAGTACGCTGAGTTGATTGCTGCTGAGGTGGAGCGTTTGCAGGTTGGTGATTTTTCCAATTTCCGCTGGCAGTGCGCTGAGTTGATTGTCGCTCAGGTAGAGCGTTTGCAGGTTGGTGAGTTTTCCAATTTCCGCAGGCAAACTGCTTAAGCGATTACCAACAACCTGAAGTTCTTCAAGATGATCAAGCTGTCCGATTTCTGGAGGTAAAGCACTCAGGTTATTCCCGATAGTATCAACGATACCGCTTTCGTCATCATACTCATATTTGCCGAGAATCAGTTTTTTGAGATGAGTCAACTTGCCAATCTCAGGCGGTAAAACTGTCAAATCCTTGCCAGAGAGATCGAGTTCCATCGCTCCCTCACTCGCCGCCATCTCAATTACCCGCAGCAATTCTTCCTGAGTCATCAGCAATCTACTGAGCTATTATTCAATATTTTAAAGGTAGCCCAAATTCTGAAGTACACCTAAACAAAAATCAAGCCCGCGTTAGCGAAGCGCATAGGCGGGCTTTGTTTGTTTAGCCTAGCCCTTCTAGGGTGTGGGCGTATATTTGCAAAACTGACGTACTTTCTTAAGCAATGAGCAACCTAGCCTTATCCGCTTGTTCTTGCACACTTTCCTTGAGCCACTCACTGATAGATTTACCCAATTTGACACCTATTGTTGGATCTTGAATTAAAGTCTGTTGAATTTTTTGCTGCAACTCTGGTTTCTTCTGAAACGCTAGTTCGTCAATTTTCTGATCAGGCACCAATTTGCGTATCCAGCCGGGTATATCTGTTTCCTTAACTAAGGACTCACCTATAAAGTAAGCTATTATTCCAACAATCGGTGCAATGATTCCAGTAAAAAGCAGAATATGGAATAATCCTGCTAGGACAACGCCTACGATTAAAGCAACAAGGTGCCCAACAAATATAGAAAGCCCGGTTAAATCATCCAAAGATATAGATGTGGGAACTTTGTCTGTGTGATCCCCCAAGTCAATTGTTTTGCTGCTAAATGTTTCCAGTGGTAAATTATATTTTCTACAGATTGAATCTGTTTTTTCCCTCACCTCGTTTTGAACTTTTGACAACCACTCAACTAAACAGGTCGTCACTTTATTATTGGCATCACTTCCTGTTAGCCAAGCTTTGGCTTTCTGCTCTATTTCCGATTCAAGAGATGAGAGCGTTATGATCTTTCTGTTCCGCCAAGATTGCACGCTTGGTTTTATCACGTCGTCTACCAAACCATTTGCCAGTTCTTCAGCTAATTTTTCCAAGAACACGGGTATATAATTTCCTACAATACCTGTCAGTTCTCGGTCAAGAAATTGATTAATTTCTTCCAGAAATCCCGCTGTGCGAATGTACACACGTCCCCAACGTGCCAGTCCTCTGGCAATACTAAGTTCAGGTTCTCCATCTCGCTTGCAAGGCAAATCGGCAAAGACTTCTTGGCAAATTTCCTGAACAAACGACATCTTGGAAGCACTACCTGTGAGGAGAATGGCACTTGGTTGAATGCCTATGTGTTGCAACTTTTCTTTGACTCCTTGCAACTGGTCACGGAAAGCATCACGCCAACTTTTGTTGTCAAGTTCTCGTAAAGGTTGACTGAGAATTGTGTTGATTATTTTGCCATTGACAAGAGGCAAAAACTTAAATTTTCTTTGAATATCTTCAATACCTACATTAACAATAGTTTCTTCGTAAGAATCTTGATAATTAAAATACTCTTCTTTTGCTTTACGGCATCGAAGTTCACAGCGATTTTTGTATATTGGGTTTTGCTCAAAAATATTTTCAAGCTGTGAAATTTCTTCTAGTTGCAAAATTTCTTCATCTTTAAGAATTTCTCCAAGTCGTAAAATTTCTTCGCGTCCCTCCCTATATTGTGTTTGACATTCCAGGGTTTTCTTAAGAATTTCTTTTTCAATTAAGGATGCACCCAAGTCGTGTCCAAAATCTATCGGAGTGTCAGACATACCCTTGACAAGGGTGTAATCTGTGGTGGAAGAACCAATGTCGATAACCAGCACCGACTTTTGTAATTCTTCTATGGTGAATATGCCACTTTCTTTGGCGTGCATCAAAGCAGCGCGTGACTCTTTGACTACGGTTGCATTTGGCAAGCAATCTTTAGAGAGGAGTTGTTTGTAAGTCTCAATTTCTTCTTGCCACCATCCTGAGGGACAACCGATGAAAAAGTAGTTGTTATCTCCAGACTGAATTTGTTGGGTATCAATCAAATGCTGATAGATAGCATTCACAAATTCTTTAATGTTTTTTTGGTATGCCGTTTCATTAAAACGCCTAGATTTAAAGGCGATTTCAAAGATGGTGGCATCGGGCATTTGACATGCCATTTCACCAATGACAATTCCTTTTTTTGGATGATGGGCAATGGCAGTGATTTGGCTTTTCCTATTATTAATGAGTAAACTTTGAGGAGTCGTTTCTGCATTATCTGCTCGTACCCAGCTAAGAGCCGTTTCTCCATGCCCTAAATCAAATCCAATGATTTTGATATTATGATAATCGCGCATGAGTAATTCTGTTTGCTCCATACAATTAATACTATTGATTCGTTCTCACGCAGAGCATGGGAACGAGAGTAAAATAATGAATATTGCCCACCTTACTATACTGGTGATGCAGGCTCAATTACGCTACCTGGTAAGAGTACTTGGTTATCTTTAACCAAGGCTTGTTTCAAGGTGATGTAATCTGTAATTTGTGGATCGAGACTTGGCTCAAAGTAAAACATCGACCAAGCTTCCATTCCCGAGTCCTGTTCCTCTATTGATTGATAAACTCGTGTCTCAATTCCGTAGCGTCTCAAAATCGTCGCAGCTTGTTCAATGCGCCTACGCACCGTAGTTGGCAGTTGAGTTTGTTCATCGAGTCCGTCTGCCATCAAATCTTGTAGGTACTCTAACAAGTCTAGATGATTTTCCAGACCAGGTTTGGGTGATTTCTCTTCGCTTCCCGCGTACGCAGCAACAGTTAGATCAATTGATTGAAAAGCTTGATAGAGATGGTCAAGTAATTTATCAAAATCTATTTTTACAATACTTGTTTTCAACGTGTTTTTAGGTGGTTCTGGCAGCGAGACAACACCTGTGTTTTCAGACGGCTGGGTTTGCTGAACTATTTTTCCAATCACTCCTCCGGTAATTGCTCCTATTAACCCCCATATATAACCCCCTGCCAAGGTTCCCGTTATACCGCCAGCAAGTAAGCTACTCATGACCTCACGGTTTTGCTGTACTTGTTGTGATAATGCTTGCTTGTAATAGTCAAGCGATGTCAATGATTTCAGATTTTTTTCTATCTGAATCATTGTGTTAAATGGCGCTAAAGTGTTAGAGGTTAACTCAGTCAAGCCTAGCTGGTTTTCGGATTGTGAGTTAGCACTACTGTGAGATTTTTCCGGAGTGTTTAGGATTGAATCTTGCAGTTTGACTAATATCAAAATGCTCGTGTATTGATTAAGCGCCTTTAACATGGCTGTAGCAAGGCGTGCCTGTGGTGGGGTTAATCCTCTAATGTAATCACCACTCAAGTCTGCAAGCTTGTTAATCTCGTCTTGAACTATCTTGACGACTTGCTCAGTTGTTTCTGTTCGTTCTAATTGAGACTTTAGCTTTTCTTGTATTTCTTTGTAATAAGATATAAGTGTTTTCATAATAAAAATAAAATTTAAGGCATCCTATTTCTATACTATCGTTGCGATCTCACAGGGTGATATTTATGTTTGTTGGGTTTGCACAACCCTTATAGTAGTATTTTCAGTATATATAGAATTTGTTAAATAAAATACTTGAATCTTTAACCCTTCGTAGCTAAAACCTTTCCCTCTCCTTTATAAGGAGAGGGATGCCCGATAGGGCAGGGTGAGGTTTCCTTTGGTTAGTTCAATGACTTCTATGTACACCTTAGTCTTGCAACGAGGAAAGCCTAAGCCCACCTTTCGCAGGGTAGGGTTCTTCAAATCTACTTACTCACCTCGTAGAATTCCAACACCCGCTTTTGTCTCTATATAATCTGCCAAGCTGATAAAGTCATCACGTGGATAGCACCTTCCTCCAATCAAGTCAAATGCCAATTTGCTAGATGGGTTTTCTGGCTTTTCTAGAATATGTATTCCCCAGTAATAAAGTTGTTCACTGGCTCGAATACAAACTTCTTCTGGGTCTATACAATGAAACTTATCATCTGTTGTGAGAATATCTTTATATGTCTCTAAATAAACTTTTCTGAGAAGACTTAATTTTTGAGCACCAGGATTTTTGAAATTATTAACTAAGACAAATAAGTGAGCTTTTTTGTTGATTTGACGTATTTCTGTTACAGTATCTCGAATCACTTGACCATGCTTATTTAAGCCGAGTGGATTTAAGGTGGTTGGTATGATGCAATAGTGCAATTTTTCGAGTAAGTTTGTGGGGTTCCGCTCAAGTGCAGGAGAGCAATCGCAAATAACTATTCTACAATCACGGGCGGAATCTTCATGCCAATCCCTGCCATCAAATACTTCTATCGTCGTACCCCTACCTCTAGAATTAGGAACAAAAACCCCATCTCCTACTAGCTTTTGCAAATTTTGTTCTGGATCTAAATCTACAAGCGCCACATTGAATCCTTGTAGTGCAAATGCTCCTGCTAAATGCGCTGCTATAGTTGTTTTTCCAACCCCCCCTTTACAAGTAAAAATGCCAAAATAAATCTTTTCTGAGGTTGTGGGATCGTCATAAATTCTATCTTCATATTCAGCACCATCAATCCCAACCAGCTTCTTTTCCTGAGCAATTCCACAGCGGATTTTAGCATCTTTCCCCCAGGATCTGATTAGAGCCAGTGCTGGCCCGCTGAAACCTCTTGTTGTTATGAATAAGCCAAAATTAAACTTATCGCCTTCATCAGAATCTAAAAAATTCGCAAATTTTAAAAGCTGCGGTGCTGCTACATTATTTCTCAGCCACTTGATGCAAACAGCACCTACTAAGTTTCCTTTTCTGACAACAAAATCATAACCAGATTGGTCTGATTTGGCACCTATCACGGTCCAACCCGCCCTATGGAGAAGTGTCGCTACGTGCTGTTCAAAGTGGCTATAGTTCTTTATATAAGCAGGCTCCATAGATTCGATTTCTCGATACTGTAAGCTGATAGTAGCTGAAATAACTTTGTTAATAATAGGATTTACGCAAGAACTATTTTAAAGTCTTATTTATTGGTGTCCTTGGTGTCCTACCCTGCACCGAAGCCCTGCGGGGATGACCTATGCCCTGCAGTCACGCAGCATTTAGCCGGTTTCTTTTTCCATAATTTGGCGTAACTTTTGACTCACTTTGTTGTGAAGACGAAATCTAGTTTAACATCCACAAGAACTTTGATAAATTTTTCAAAAAGTTGTTCCAAACTCTATACTCGCTCGGCAATGATTTGTTAAGCTGTAAGCGCTGGTAAGCGGAGCCATGTCAGCGCAATGCACTGGTTGTTATCTGGACCTCTAAGCGTCGAGAAGTTAACGGTTAATATTGCAGGGTTGCCAGCATCGTTACAAGGTACGAAGCTGGTTCATATGTCAGACCTGCATTATGACGGGAAACGGCTATCGGAAAAAATGTTGGAACAAGCGATCGCTGTTAGCAACGAAGCTGAACCCGATTTAGTTGTTTTAACAGGTGATTATGTCACTGACGATCCGTCACCAATTCACAGGTTAGTGTTACGACTCAAACATCTGCAAAGTAGCGCTGGGGTGTATGCCGTACTTGGTAACCATGATATATATTACACTCATTCCAAAGCAGAAGTAACAGCGGCATTTGAAAGTATAGATATTAAAGTTCTTTGGAATGAAATTGCATATCCTTTTGGCAAAGAACTACCTCTGGTTGGGTTAGCTGATTATTGGTCACGAGAATTTAAGCCTGAAGTTGTGATGAATCATCTAGACAGTACTAAACCTTGCATTGTACTATCCCACAATCCAGATAGTGCTGAAAAATTACAAAAATGGCGAGTCGATTTGCAGCTGTCTGGTCATACCCACGGCAGTCAAATTGTAATTCCAGGACTAGGTCCTGCTGTGATTTACTATAAGCCATTTGTTCGGAAACTTCCCAGAAAACTACGGCGAGCGGTGCCATTTTTGCGAGGAGATTGTTCCACAGTGATGAAACACTGGGAATGGGCGCAGGGTTTTCACAAAGTAGGAACAAATCAACTTTACGTTAATCGTGGGTTAGGCACTTATCCACCAGGACGTTTGTTTTGCCCACCAGAAGTGACTGTGATAACTTTAATGAACTGATAACGTATGAACCGCCGAAAGCTACGATGGATGCGTATCAGCAGCTTGCGGCGGTTTGTTAGGTGTAAATGATTGAGAAGAGTAAAAAATTAGAAGAAAGTCACTCAACTAAGGTGGACAAGGTTCACAACCAATATCTTTGCCATTGTGTGTTCTCGATCCAGATAAGCAGGCATTTTTGCTGTCAGTTAAAAAACCTCCAAAACGACTTTACTAAACCTTAGGCGAAAACACATCACAACAAAACACAACAACTGAGAAATGGTCGCGAATATATTAGAGCAGGAGGCACAGGCTCTAACAAGTGAAGATTTGGATAAATTTCTAACTTCCATGCGCCTACTCTTAAGTTAGCATCCCCTACTGAGAAAGGTTTATATATTTACCAAATTTTATAACGATTCATCCGTCTTAACATTTTATAAAATTTGTTATAAACATAGTCTTTTTTTACTGTCTTAGCGGAAAAGTTGATTTGCATTTCTTGAGATACTGATTTCATTTGCAGTCTGGAAGTGCTTTGCAACGCTTAATCACAAGGCAATAGCATGACAGTGTTATCACGATAGCCACCCGCTGCCAAAGTCTTACCATCTGGACTAAAGACAACACAAAAAATTGGATCTTCACCAAGAGTGAAAGCACGCAGTTCCTTCCCTGTCTCCACTTGCCAAAGCCTTACCGTCTTGTCTTTACTACTGCTTGCGATCTGCTTACCATCTGGACTGAATGTTACAGAACAAATATCATCAGAATGTCCTCCAAGAGTGCGGAGTTCTAGACCATTTGAGAGTTGCCAAATTTTAATTGTCTTGTCTGTACCGCCACTTGCAAGAGTATTTCCATCTGGACTAAAAGCAACAGAATAAATTCCTCCCAGTTCTTCGGAATGACCTTTAAGAGTCAAAAATTTATTTTCAGCCAAATACCACACTTTGATAGTTTTATCCTTTTTACCACCACCACTAGCTAAAATATTTCCATCTGGGCTGAAAGCAATGCAGAAAATCTCGTCACAATGCCCGTGGAGTGTAGATGTTTCTTTATTTGTATCTATAGACCAAAGCTTGATACTCTTATCTTTACTACCACTAGCTAAAGTTTTTCCATCTGGGCTAAATGCTACAGTATAAACCTTATCTTTATGCCCTTTGAAGGTGGAGATTTCCTTTCCAGTGGAAATATCCCACAACTGAATTGTTTTGTCATCATTTCCACTTGCCAAAAGTTTTCCATCAGGACTCAATGCTACAGAATTCACTGCGCCAGAACAGGAAAATCCTCCGGTTTCCCTAAGCATGCGAGGTTCCTTATCAGGAAAATGCCAAATTTTTATAGTTTTGTCATCACAACCACTAACTAATGTTTGTCCATTCGGACTAAATGCGACGGACGTCACTTTATATGAAACAGGACTTTCTGTTGTCAAACCTTCTGGTGTTGGAGGTGATGTTGTTGTGCTGACAACAGGTGTAGAAACTTCCGGTTTTGGGGGTGATGTTGTTATGGTGACAACAGGTGTAGAAACTTCCGGTGTTTTATGATTGACCGGAGGACTCGGGCTTTGTGTCACCGTAACTGGAGATAGATTTGGAGAAAAATTTGTTGTCTGTTGCTTCTTTACCTGGAGGGGTGGTGGTGGTGCGGGTGATTCAGTCGTTACTTGAGGTGGCTTGAAACCTTCTGGTTTTTGTTTTTTTTCGACCAGGTTTTGATATTGCTGCTTTCCCAAAGACAATTCCTGTAGTTCAGTCTGTATTATGGCGATCGCATACTGAATTTCTTGAAACTGTTTTTGAGTATTTGCACTGAAATGTTGTGTCAGGGTATCAAGTTCAATCAGGTGTTGTCTAAGATCACTCACATTTTGTTCCTTCTGGGTTTGCTGTAATGCTTGTATCTGGTGCTGAGTGTATCGGTTTAATTGCTGTGCAAAAGAGTCCAGTTGAGAAAGGCGCGCAGAAAGCGGATTAATTTGCTGTTGTGTCGTTGTACTTAACTGTTGTACAAGGGTGTCGAGTTGAGTGAGTCGTTGACTCACAACATCAATATTTTGTTCCTGCTGGGTTTGCAGTAATGTCTGTATCTGCTGTTGTGTCGTTGTACTTAACTGTTGTGTCAATGCATCAAGTTGGGCAAGGCGCTGATAAATAGGGTCTATCTGTAATGAAGTGTTTGTATTTAACTCTTGCGTTAAGGTGTCGAGTTGAGTTAAGCGCTGTCTGAGATCATCGGTATTTTGTTGTTGGTTATTTTGCAGTAATGTCTGTATCTGTTGTTGAATGTTTGTACTGACTTGCTGGAAAGAGCCATCAAATTCTTCAAGACGTTGGGTGAAAACATTGACCTCTTGCTGCTGGTTCTTTCGTAACTCCTCAAGCTGCTGTTCAGTTGTTGCGCTGAGTTTTTGAGTGAAAGTATCAAAATTTGTCAGTCGTTGTCGCAGTGGATCTATGAGTAGATCCTGTTTGGCAATTGTTGCTTGTTGATGCTGCTCGATCAAATACTTTAACCTTTCTCGATTAGCAAGGTTCAAGCAAGCTGTTACAGTCAAAGGAGCAGCTACATAAATCATCTGTTGCGTGAGCGCGGCTGTAACTAATCCCAGTGCAGAAAAAGAGACGGAGGCGTATTCGCTAACTTCTAACCAGTGGAGTTTGGCCATAATTGAGGTGAGTGCTGTGGTTGGTGCCTAAATCAGAAAATAACTTGAGCGCGTAACGCGGTTTCACTACCCTATCCTCATCTTCTTCTAATAAATTTCAAAGAATCGATGCCCAGAAGTACTCATGTCAACAAGACATGACAAACGCAAGTGCATCCGGATGACCTCTTAAAACCTAGCCAAACGCTTGATCCAGTGTAAAAACCTTTCTAGAAGGGATTTGAGCTTTGATTTTCTTCGGGAGGTTTTGGACGATCTTGATGATGGGGATGCAGAATGAGTCTGTTTATTTTTCAACCTCGCTTCGATTTGTGCGGCTTTATTTAAATCAGAACTGGCTCGATACTCATATCCAAGTTGGGAGCAAATAAACCCACGGTATTTGTAAGCATCGATGTAGTTGGGATTGAGGCGAATTGCATGAGTAAAGTCCGCAAGTGCTTCCTGGTATCTTCCTTGTTTTGCATTCTCTGCTCCCCAGTTGTAGAAAAGTTCGGCATTGGAGCGACTTGTATAAATGTTTGTCTGTGTTGTGTGTGTTGTCTGAGTGGGGGGGTCAGCAGAACTTGGCAGATGAGATTTAAGCTTGTCGTAAGCTTCGTTGATTTGTTTAATTTTTTCTTCTGCTTCCTGTTTTTGGTGCGGGTGAGAAAACCGATCAGGATGCCAAATCTTAACTAGCTTACGATAGGCTTGCTTGACTTGTGTTGGTGATGCACCGGGTTTGAGTTCGAGGATAGAGTAGGCATCATTTATGTTAAGGCGATCGCTCATACTGGAAAATAGGCAGCATGGTAAATCTATGTTAACTATTTCGACAAATTCTCATCATTTAATCCAAACACCCCACAGCGGTTATCACTGGGACGGTACTACTCGTCGCTTTTTTGAAGGTTGGTATTACCGCGTCACGTTACCAGCAGAAGGTGAAACTTTTGCCTTGTATTCTATTGAAGACCCAATCGGCGGTAAACACCACACTGGTGGTGCAGCACAAATCCTAGGTCCCAATGACGAGTATTTATGGCGTACGTTTCCGGATGTGAGCAAATTTTGGGCAAGCCGTGACGTTTTGGGCTTAGGTCATTGGGGCAAACCAAACCTCCTACATACAAAACCTGTGTACCTCCTACCACCTGAGTTTGAACACCATATTCAAGAAGGCTACCAAGCAACAGCCACCCTGAATCAAGGAGCAATTCACGATCCTGCTACTGGTCGCTACTGTCGTTGGGAGTATGAAATTCAACCCATTTATGGATGGGGTGATAAAGGAAGTATTCAACAATCAACCGCTGGTTGGTTGTCATTCTTGCAGATTTTTGAACCCGGATGGCAAATTCTCATGGCGCATGGCTTAGCTTCCGGTTGGATTGACTGGAATGGTAAACGCTACGAATTTACCAACGCCCCAGCTTACGGTGAGAAAAATTGGGGAGGCGCTTTTCCCGAAAAATGGTTTTGGCTCAACTGCAATAGCTTTGAAGATGAACCCGACCTTGCTCTGACTGCTGGCGGTGGACGACGCGGTGTTTTATGGTGGATGGAATCTGTAGCTATGATTGGCATACACCATCAAGGCAAGTTTTATGAATTCGTACCCTGGAATTCACAAGTACAGTGGGATATTCAGCCTTGGGGTAGATGGCAAATGCAAGCACGGAATTTCCAGTATGAAGTTGAAATCACAGGAACGACCAATTTACCTGGAACTCCTTTACGTGCGCCAACAGCAAATGGTTTGAGATTTTGCTGTAGTGACACTATGAAGGGAGAGTTAAATTTAGAGCTGCGAGAATTCGGTATTGGAAAAAGAAAAACTATCCTGAAAGCACGTAGTTTCTTGTGTGGATTAGAAATAGGCGGCCGATCTTGGGATAATTCTTGGCAGTCTCGCTAAAAATGGTATCATGTTGAATGATGTCTGTTAGGGGCTGTAGCTCAGCAGGATAGAGCGAGCGCCTCCTGAACTATCGGGCACTATAGAGGAAACTCTATGAGTGAATGTAGTTAAATTCGGTGAACCCTAAAAAGAAAGGAAAAAGTAAAATTGGTTGTCTTTCGACCACAATGCTGACACTTCATGGGAATACCGAGCCAAGCCTGAGCTAAAACTTGTGATTTTTGATAAAGTTCGGCTCAGGAAGGTGTAGAGACTAGAAAGCTACCACCTAAGGGCTTAAAGCCTACGGTGAAGGTATAGTCCAGAGAGTGGGGAAACTCACACAAATCTGAAGCGCTAGGTCGCCGGTTCGAATCTGGCCAGTCCCGTCCTCTAATACATTTGATAAACTACTTGGGAAATCTTTGGATTTGCTTAGATGGAGGTTATAATCATCCATTGAATCTAGAGATGTCTCTTATTTTTAGGCACAGATAACACCACATCTGGGTCTATAACTTCAATGAAAGACTGATAATTGCGAGTCGTGGTTTGTCAAAAAATATCCTGATATGGACTATACAAAAGGAAGATATTTACACTACATTTGGTGTACAAAACTTGTGGAACAGAAATATGATTGAAACACAAATTTGAGTTGATTTTTTGGCGCTTTGATAATCTACGTTATGATTCTTGCAATAAATTCTGTTTCAGCAACCGAGGTGCTAAGTCCTTGAACAAGCAACAATCTAAAGGTATTTCTTCTCGGTTTATGCTCCTAGCACTACCACTGATGATGTTGTGGGGTTACAAGGAAGTTCAAAGCCAATTTATGCAGCCTCAAGCAATTTTAGTCTTAGGTGGTTCCACATCTAAATTAGAGAGAGAAAAGTTTACAGCAAATTTTGCACAAAAACACCCCACTTTAAGTATTTGGATTTCTGGGGGTAGTCCTCCAAAGGTAACTAAACAAGTGTTTGCTAAAGCTGGAGTTGATACAAGGCGGTTGCGTCTAGACTACAGAGCAAACAACACTGTAGAAAACTTTACAACATTGGTGGATGATTTGAAAAAAACAGGCATAAAAAGTGTTTATTTAGTTACTTCTGACTACCATATGCACCGTGCTAAAATCGTTGGTGAAATTGTTTTGGGTAGTCGAGGAATTGATTTAAAACCTGTCACAGTCCCTTCAGAGACTTCTGCCGAACCAATTGGAAAATCTATCCGTGATGGAATTCGAGCTATAGTTTGGGTAACAACTGGTTACACAGCTACTGATGAAATTCAAAATAAGCAGTCATCAAATCAGTTATTAAAACAATAGTTAAAAAACATTTATAAGTTAAAAAATATTTCGACTTGACGAAACTGAAGAACTTTAGCGATCGCTTTATCTTTTTTAGGCAGCAGCTTTTTCTTGTATAAGCACGTAAGGTTGGACAATCAAAGTCTTAAACTGCTTTGCACCCTGAGTGTTCCATTCTCCTATTTGTGTAACCGAGGGTTTGGTAATCAATGCCTCATCTACCCAAGTTTCGACTTGCGATACATTATCGCCAGCGATCGCCACTCCCACATCTAGTATATCTAGCCCTACCGCCACGAGAATTAGAGCATCCCGTTGCGCATGAGGAATCAGCCATTCCCACTCCGCCTCATCCAAATTTTCTGTTAATTCTGCTCTTAAATCTGTATCAGCCATTCGTCAGGAATTATAAGTTCTCATCTACTATAATAAATAATTCCAATGTAAATAACACATCTTTTTTTTCGCTCTGTTTCAATTTTGTTTTAAACAACTATAACTTTCAATAAAAAATACATTCTTTAGGATTTATTACAAGTAGGTCAACATTGAAAACGTAAGATAAAGTTTTGGCGATTACTGAGTCCCAAGGGGACACGCTGCGCTAACGCTTCAATCCGTTACGTATGCCCTATGGCTAACGCCACGGCTACGCCGAACGGGCAAGCCTTACGTCTAAAGCCCTGTGGGCGTGCGCTTGCGCATACGTAATGGCATTTTACGTTTAATTAAGTTGACCTACTTAACAATATTTTATAAGGATTCAACTTCCGCTTTCATCTCATCAATTTCAAATAAAGAAACTAAAACTCCAGCAATCGGAATAGAAATAAAAAGTCCCAACAATCCTGCAACTTTCGCCCCAACAAGTAAAGCAAAAAAGACAACAACAGGATTAAGATTGAGAGCACCTTGCATAATTCTAGGCGTAATTAAATTGTCTTGTATTTGTTGAAGTATGATGCAAGCTACTAAGACTTTGAGTGCCATCCAAACACTTTGTGATAAAACAATCAAAGTAATGATACTCACTCCTAATGTAGCTCCTATGCCAGGAATGATGTCCAATATTCCAATTATCACTGATAATATTAATGCAAAAGGTACTTTTAGTATTAAGAAAACAAGAAAAGTCGAAGATGTCAAAAATAAAGTTAATATCAACTGACCTCTAAAAAATCCCAAAAAGTTACGTCTGATTATATTTGTAAATTTATCTCGTCGTTTTTGGGGTACTGTTTTAATAATAAAAGACCAAAGCTTTTCGCCATCTAGTAACATAAAAAAAGCGATGACAGCAATAAAGACAAAAGTCACAAAGTTAGTAATCATGCTTTGGAAAATATTTAAACTGTTAACAAGCAGAGATATAGCTTGATTTCGCAATTGTTCTTCAATGACACTCAAGTCTATTGGCAAGTTACGATTACGAAGAAAAGCTTCTATTCGTTCTACTAACGGTATTAAAGAGTTTAAAAATGCAGAGACTGTATCAATTAATTGTTGTCCTTGAGATAAAATTGTTAAGCCTACAGTAATTGTCAAACCACCAATTAGGATAATACTCAATAAGAAAATGACAACAACTGCTATACTGTGAGGTAAAAAGCGTCGCAGCCATTGCACAGGATAACTTAGTAAAAAAGCTAAGATTGCAGCAAATGTAAAAATAACAATGACTGATTGAAAATAATCTAGAAGCAGTGTTATTGCCCATCCAGAAGCAACTAAAAGCAAAAAACGGACTAACGCCAGATTATTCAGGCGATACCAAAAATTGTTGGCATCAGAACTGCTCATATATTATTTCGGAAGAGCTTGATGAGGGTGAATAAAGTTCAGCAGCGTGGAACTAATATCAAGTCGAACTCAAGATTTTTAAATTAAGGTTTTTTACTCTCTTTCCCTAAAGATAGATGCAAAAAATCCACTAATTTTCAGATTATTATTGATAATTTGTAACGTCAATTAACTATCCAAAATCTCAAATTAAAATTGTATGGTTTTAAATTGACATAAATTCAGTGGCTTTTGCCACCTCCTTTAAGCATATTTTCAGACTCTTCCAAATTATCGTCCCAACTCGTGGAGCGTGTTAATTGCTGCTGCACACTTTTGCGTTAACGCTTCCAATTCCTCTTTATCATTAGAACTGGGAGCATTTATCAGTTCGCCAATTCGCACTGTGACTGGAACTGAAACAGGAGTTTTTGAACCTTTTTGCTCAATTGCCTGAGTTCCCCACAAAGATACGGGCAAAAGTGGGACTTTGGCTTTAGCAGCAATCAGGGCTGCACCTCTTTTGGGATCTGTAATGCGTCCGTCTGGAGTACGTGTTCCTTGTAGAAAAAGACCTACAGCCCACCCGTCATCAAGATACTTCATAGCTGCACGGATAGCAGTGCGATCGGCACTACCTCGACTCACAGGATAAGCACCGTACAACTCAATTGCTTTACCGAGAATTGGGATTTTAAAGAGTTCTTCCTTTGCCATAAACGCAACTGGACGGCGTACGCAATTAGAAACAATGGGTGGATCGTAGTTACTTGCATGATTGCTAACTACTAGTAGTGGTCCTGTTTTAGGGACATTTTCAGCACCATAGATTCGTCCCTTGAAATAAACCTGAAGCATGGGACTGACCACTGACCACTTAAATGCGTGGTAAAGTAACAAACTTACATATGGTTCACGGTTTCGAGACATAGTCGAAAGGGAGAGGATAAACAATTCAAAATTCAAAATCACCAAAGATTTGAGTCTCCTCCGGAGACGCTGCGCGAACGGAGGAAACCTCCGCTCAAACTTCTCTCAAAATTCAAAATTTCAAATTATGGAAATCACTAATCTGAATGTGGGACAAGTGAGTAGTGAGTGGTTAGTGACACAATTAACGACTCACTACTCATAACTCACTAAAGAGCTAAATGACCTAGGTTGCTGACGTTTTCTAAGATTAAGTCAGAGCAAGTGCGTTTAATTAAACCAGTTAGCACATTACCAGGACCAATTTCTACCACTCGCTCAATGCCATTTTCTGGTAGTGCTAATGAAATTTCTCGCCATCGCACTCCTCCAGTCATTTGTTGTATTAAACGTTTTTTCAAAACACTTGCATCAACAGTAGGAACTGGTTCTACGTTTGATAAAACTGGTACAAAAGCTTGATTAAATTCGACTGATTCTAAAATATCTTGAAATTCAGCGGCTGCTGGTGCCATTAAAGGCGAATGAAATGCCCCAGAAACATTCAAAGGCTTAGCACGCTTTGCCTTAACTTGAGACATTACCGCTTCTACTCCTGCGGGTGTGCCTGATATGACCACTTGACCAGGACTATTATCATTTGCTATCACTACCTCAGGAGTAGAAGCAATGACTTTGTCCAACTGTTCACGATCAAAGTTCATTAAAGCTGCCATCATCCCACCTGCAGTGGTCTCCATAAGTTCGGCACGACGCTTTACTAAACGCAACCCATCAGACCACTCGAATACTCCAGCCACGTAAAGGGCCACGTATTCTCCTAAGCTGTGACCTGCAACTAAATTCGGTTTTTCTTTCTGACGCATAATATCAGCGAGAATACTTTCTACAACGTATAAACAAGGCTGTGTGTAGAGAGTGTACGCCAACTTTTCGGGATTGTTCTGACAGATTTCGATGACAGACCAGCCCAATATGTTCTCAGCTTGAGCAAATTTTTCTTGTGCGGATGGCACATCTAATAAGTCTATTCCCATTCCCTGGGACTGTGAACCTTGTCCAGGAAAAACCCATGCAGTTTTAGTCATTAGTCATTAGTCATTAGTCATTACTCATTGGTCATTGGTCATTGGTCATTGGTTATTAACAAATAACAAATAACCAATGACAAAGGATAAAAAACTATCTTCCCCATTGGAAGATGGCTGCACCCCAGGTGAGTCCAGCACCAAAGCCAGAAGTGACAATAATATCACCCGTCTTGATTTTGCCTTGCCGCACTGCTTCATCTAAAGCAAGGGGGATAGAGGCGGCAGAAGTGTTGCCATAATTGGCGAGATTACTAATAACTTTGTGTTCTGGAATATTTAGGCGTTGAGCAACAGCGTCGAGAATGCGCTGATTTGCTTGGTGCAATAATAGCCAATCTATTTGGTCAACACTAAGGTTGGCACGAAACAAAGCTTTGTCAATAACTTCTGGCACTTTTTGTACGGCAAAGCGGTATACTTCTTTGCCATTCATGGTGATGGGTTGGAAGTTGCCTTTTCCAACATTGACTTGTTGAGTCAATTGTGTTGGCTCTGCTGCATAAGCAAGATTAAGGCAGTTATTCTGAGTTCCGTCGCTTCTGAGTTCAAATCCCAGCAAGTAATCTTTCTGGTTTGCCTGTATAACGACAGCGCCAGCACCATCACCGAACAATACACAAGTTCCCCGGTCCTGCCAATCTACCCAACGAGAGAGAAAATCCGCTCCAACAAGCAGTACGTTTTGATAAACTCCAGTCCTGATGTATTGGGCAGCAGTCACTAGCCCAAACACAAAACCAGAGCAAGCTGCGGTGATATCAAAAGCTACCGCTTTGGTAGCTCCCAATTGACCTTGAATGTGACAAGCACTGCCAAACAAGTCATCAGGACTAGAGGTTGCTAGCACAATTAAATCCAAGTCTTGTGGCGAAATTCCAGCCATTGCGATCGCCTGCTCACTAGCAGCAGTCGCAAGTTCAGTTATCGTTTCACTTGCTTTTGCCAATCGCCGTTGACGAATTCCTGTTCTTGTGGTGATCCATTCGTCTGATGTTTCAACCACTTCTGTTAGTGCGTGGTTATCCAGGAAAGTTGCTGGTACTGCTGATCCACTTCCCGTGATTGCTATTCCTAAGTTTTGCACTCTGGCATCTCCAAAGCTATCAGCTTTTAGTGATTAGTGATTAGTCATTTGTCTTTAGTCAACAGTCTTGAGTCGTTAGTAAAGGACTTTTGAGTTTGACTTTGACTGAAAACAAGCGAAGTGTTAACCACTTTCTTGCTGAATGCTTTGATATTGAGACTGAATTCTGTGCAATACTCGGTTATCTACAGCTTCTTTTGCCATGCGAATTGCATTAAAAATCGAAGGTGCTTGGGAGCTACCGTGACTGATAATGCAAATTCCATCAACGCCTAAAAGCAAAGCACCTCCATGTTCTGCATGATCCATTCGCTGCTTTATTCGCTTGAGGTTAGGTTTTAAAATTGCTGTCCCAATTTGACCGTGTAATCCTTGGGGTAATTCTTCTCGGATAATCTGGAGCATGACTTCCCCAACTGCTTCGGCAAATTTTAACAACACATTGCCCACAAATCCATCACACACAATCACATCAAAGTGACCGGAAAGAACATCACGTCCTTCCGCATTGCCAATAAATGAGATTTGGGGATTTTCACGCAGGAGTTGGTTCGCACGAACAGCGGCGTCATTGCCTTTGGTGTCTTCTTCGCCGATATTCAACAAACCGACTTTGGGTTCTGGAATACCTAAGACATACTGACTGTAAATCGACCCCATAACAGCAAACTGCTCTAAAAACTTGGGACGGCAGTCTACATTTGCGCCGACATCAAGTATGAGCACTGGTTTTCCTGCTACCATAGTTGGAAACATTGCACCAATTGCTGGACGGTCAATTCCTCGCAGTCGTCCCAAGCGGAGCAAAGCTGCTGCCATTGCTGCCCCAGAGTGACCGGCAGAAACCACAGCATCAGCCTGCTGATTTTTTACCAAATCCATAGCTACGTTAATCGAAGCCTTAGGTTTGCGTCTAATACCGCTTAAAGGCTCCTCATCCATTGTGATCATTTCCTCAGCAGGAACGATCTCTACCTGCCGCAGATTAGTTTTTGGCGGCAGTTTGCTTTCTATTTCTTGGGGATCGCCTACTAATAAGACTTCTACGCCCAATTCTTCTCGTGCTCGCAGTGCGCCAGCAACGATTTCATCAGGTGCGTAATCCCCTCCCATTGCGTCAATTGCGATCCGTGCGCCAGTCGATCCCATTGCTCAGAGCTTCTAGAAACCTTACAAATTTTACCAGATGCCAAAGAGTGAAAGTAGTAGATATTCTGATCAAGGCAAAACTGATGAAGTATAAGTTATAAACTTTCAAGCTTCATACTTGAGCCTTGATCCTTTCTCAAGAGGTGCTAACAAGCTCAACATAACATGAATTACCTCTGTAACTGAGAAGCAAAACCACACTATTGAGGATAAAGTTTAATCTGTTAGTTAATCCTTTTCACAAAAGCTGGCTTTTTGGCAACACAAAAAGCACCAAAGCTACCTAAAATCAGAAAATTAGCCTGATTTAGGGGTAAACCTCAGAAATATGTGGGATAGACAAAAAAGAGTACCCTGTATGAACAACTAGATTCACCAAAAGCGCAAATGAAAACTTTCTATTTTCAAATGTTTTGGACTCAAGGTTATACTTTCTAGCAAAGCTTGTTTGCATGCCCTACTTCCGCGTGGCAAAAACTGCGGTTATCATGACTCAATGCCGGGTCTCGTGGGAACACTTACGTAATCATACACTAAACAAAATAGCATATTCTACAGAGGCAATGAAGCATGCTGGAATTGTTCGGTTCAGGTTTAATTTCTGTTTGGCTGGAAATGGCTGGAGTCAATGTCAAGCCCATAAATGCTTTGGATATCTTAACTTGGCAAGGTAGCCCCGGCTTAGTTGTTGCCGCCGATCCAAATCCAGTTGGGGCTGCTACGGTGCTGGAATATCTCAAAGGATTACAAACATCGAAATTAATAGCAGCAAATCAAATCGAAAGTCAGGGAATTTGGATACAGTCTGGACCGATGCTTATGGCTAATCACCAAGGCACGACTCCTCTTCCAGCTGCTTCCTTAACCAAAGTTGCTACCTCACTCGTTGCTTTCAAAAATTTTGGTCCAGATCACCAATTTCAAACTTTGGTTAGTACTACAGGATCTTTGCAGAATGGTGTATTACAGGGCAACTTGGTGATTACAGGTAGTGGCGATCCGATGTTTGTTTGGGAGGAAGCCATAGCGCTTGGTAATAGTCTCAACCAGATGGGCATTAAACGTGTTACAGGAAATTTGGTGATTACCGGGAATTTTGCGATGAATTTCCAGCGTAATCCAGTGCTAGCAGGTCAGATGCTTAAGCAAGCTTTGAATTATGCTACTTGGCCCCGTGGGGCTACTTTTCTACACTCGCTGATGCCAAAAGGAACTCCTAAGCCTCAAATTGTGATTGCTGGAGGTGTGAAAGTAGAACCAATCGCAAATCCTCAACCGACTTTGCTCTTGCGTCACCACTCACTACCTTTAAAGCAAATCATTAGGGAAATGAACGTTTTCAGCAATAATGAAATAGCTCAAATGCTGGCAGATGCTGTGGGGGGAGCGGAGGTTGTGCAATCAACAGCTGCTACTCTGGCAAGGGTACCGCAGTCAGAAATTCAGTTAATTAACGGTTCAGGGTTAGGACCTGAAAATCGCATTTCTCCCAGAGCAGTTTGTGCTATGTTTATGGCAATTCAACAGCAAGCATTCGCTTATCAGTTGACTTTGGCTGACTTATTTCCAGTCTCCGGATTTGACCATCGGGGAACGATGCACTCTAGACATTTACCTGCTGCGACGCTCATGAAAACTGGCACTCTACGGGATGTTAGTGCTTTAGCCGGAGTAGTGCCTACGCGCGATCGCGGTTTGGTATGGTTTGCCATTCTTAACCGTGGTACGAATGTCTCAGGTTTCCGCACTGGACAAGACCAATTGTTACAACGTTTGGTACAGCAATTACAAGTTGCTCCAGCTGTTCCTGCTACTGTCACTCCTCACATAGCTACCAATGCAATACCTCAATTAGGTGCAGCTAGTCGTAATGAAATGTTATACGGAGGCTAATAAGAAATTCAAAATTCAAAATTCAAAATTCAAAAATAAGAAATGAGCCTCCTGGTAAATATCCTGCTTATTAACTATATGTGTCCCTTTGGAACTTACAAAGCACGTTCTTAGAATGCGATTAGAGCGATACTATTGATTTTTCACTTTTCTGTCTTGAGGAATGATCTCTGTCACGACCTTTTTTCCAGAACCATCGCTGTTGATGACAATCGTTTCTGCTTGCAAATCACCGGAGGCTTTTTGACCTGTAAAAGCTAATGGAGGATCTGCTTGGCGATAAACGACATCCCCTTGAGCCTCAACTAATTTCTTGTCAAAATACCATGTTAAGGTCTTTGATTTAAGAGACTGGCCACGCTCTCCAACGCCAGAAACGTTTCCTGTTAAATAAACAGTTTTTTCCGGTATCTTCATTTCGCCTTGATTTGCACTAACTGTTACTTTTTCAGTTTGATGGAAGACCCGCACAGGAGAATTAGTTTTTACTGTTTCTGAGTTTAGGTTCCAAGTCATAGAGTTACTAGCGACTTGCACTGGTGGGTCTAGTAACTCTAGCTGTGCATTTTTCTTAACGGTAGCAATTTTTGTCTTCAAGTTAACTTCAGCAGAGTCTCCTTGACCTCGGTCAGTAATTTGGTTGTTTTTATAATGATCCATTTGGACAGGGCGATCGCCTATTAATGTTTCTTCTTTTATTCGCCAAGTCAAATGCTCAGTTCGCATTTGTAATTGCGGTTCCAAGCAGTTTGCAACCACTCCTCCAGAAAACTCCATGCGTTGTTCGCGAGTTTTCACTCGCGCCTCCTGCGCTACGGCTTGTAGTTGTTTATGAGTTCCATGAAGCTGGTTACGGACAATGAGCAAATCTTCTTTTGGTCGCCACTCCAACTCATTACCGTTTAAAACAACACCATTGCGAGGATCTATCGCGACAATTTTCCCTTTTAGAAACAATTGCTTACCATCTTGCGCAATGTCTGCCATTTGAGCTTGTACTTGATAAACAACTTTGCCATCTTGGTAAAGTTCACCATATGGACTTTGGGCTGCACCAATTTGTTTTTCTTTGGTGTATTTTGCCTGTTTTGCTCTGACTCTCCAAATTGGTCTGCCAACTTCATCTGCTTGCTCTAAGGTGACACCAAAAAAAGTTAGGTTACTATCTTTCTCTCCAGGCGATGGACTCTCAACAGGTGGTTTGGTCGTGACGTGAGTTTGGCTCCCAGCACAAGCAACTAACCCTACGGAGATTAGGGAGAAAAGGAGCCAGCGCGATGCGGAGGACAGTGTTGGAGCAAACTTTCCAAGAGGAATTTTGAATTGATTTGTCCGCCTCATCCTCCTTATCTCCCTTTCTCCTCTTGCTTAGTGCTTCATGACTCTTGAATTTCAATCTGCTGCCCGTCGCTTTCCCTGGGATCTTCCATAAATCCTATAGGGGCTAGTGATCGATCTAGTACTCGATAAGGGTAGCTTTGGCGAGGAGTTTTCTGAATATCTTCTTTAATTGCTTCTAAATCAATATAGCGATCGCTCACATTAATCAAACTGTCGCTCGTCATGGAGCGTAAACTGACCACCTCAACCCGCACACCGCGATAGCTGACTGAATTCACTGCATACGCCAGATCTCCGTCACCACTGACTAACACTGCTGTATCATATGAGTCTACTAAAGCCATCATATCTACCGCAATTTCTACATCCAAGTTGGCTTTTTTGGACCCATCTGGCAACTGTACCAAATCCTTGGCAATAACCCGGTATCCGTTGCGTCGCATCCACAACAGAAAACCCTGCTGTTTTTCATTTGTGCGATCTACTCCAGTATAAAAGAAGGCTCGCAACAATCTAGAGCCTCCTGTTAATCGACATAGTAGCTTGGTGTAATCAATTTCAATTCCTAGTTGTAGTGCTGCATAAAATAAGTTTGACCCGTCAATAAAGATGGCGACACGACCCCGATTTTCTAAAACTTGTTCTGGCGTAAATATCGAATCATTTTCCAGATTATTCAACATTGTTGTCATACCTCATTTTTATGAAAATGTAATAAGTGATACTTTTTTTTTACAGATCAGCAAAGAACGGCTTATGATAATCTTTCAGGAGTGATAAATTTAGTCCTGATAAAATCAGACAAAATTCAGTAATGAAAATTGGAACAACTAATTGTTTTTAGCAGGTTCTATTCGTTTAAAGACTGGTCTAGCTTCACCTAGCTTTTGTTGATTTGTTAGTACTCCCCATGTGCTATGAATCGCAAAAGGAGCAGCGGTGGCGGTTTCTATTTGTTGATTAAAATTAATTCCGTAACCTAGTTGCTGGTAAATATCACTACTTGTATCAGGAATGATCGGAGATAGGAGATAAGCTGCTAGTCTCACTGATTCCAGCACTGCATACAGAACTGGCTCAACTGCTTGTATTTGTCCTTGTTTATACAATGACCAAGGAGCTTGTTCATCAATAAACTTATTACTGGCTTGCACCAGTAAAAGGATAGCTTCGCAAGCATGATTGAAGGCTAACGCTTCATATGCATGTTTCACTTGTTCCCCAAGACGTAAACCAATCGCTTTCAAAGGATGCTCAATAGGTATATTTTCATTTGTAGTTGTCGGCACATTGTTAGCGCAGTATTTCTTCACCATGTTTAAAGTGCGGTTTAGCAAATTACCTAAATCATTTGCCAAATCTGCATTTACCACATTAATGAATCTACTTTCATTAAAGTCGCCATCCTTGCCAAATTCGATTTCCTTAAGGAAGTAATAACGAACAGCATCACTACCATAGCGCTTCACCAAACCTATGGGATCGAGGGTATTACCCAGACTTTTGCCCATTTTCTGACCATCTTTGGTCAAAAAACCATGTCCAAAAACTCGCTCTGGCAATGATAAGCCAGCGGACATGAGCATTGCTGGCCAGTACACTGCATGAAAGCGCAGGATATCCTTACCAATCAGATGCAAATTGATCGGCCACCATTTTGCTAAGGCATTTTCTAAAGTTGGTTCTTCATCCGGTTCTAGCAATGCGGTAATGTAACCTAAAAGCGCATCGAACCAAACATAAAGAGTATGGTTAGGATCAACTGGTACAGGAAAACCCCAATCTACATTCACCCGTGAAATCGAGAAGTCCTGCAACCCTTGATTCACAAAGTTGAGGACTTCATTTCGGCGGCTGTCTGGTTGGATAAAATCCGGTTGAGAGTGGTAAAGTTTTTGCAGTTTCTCTTGATATTTAGATAAGCGGAAGAAATAGTTCTGTTCGTCTCGCCACTCAACTTCTTTATTTGGGTGGAGAGGACAGCGGTGTCCTTCTAACAGTTCTCTTTCTTCTTTGAATTCTTCACACGAAACGCAGTACCAGCCTTTTTGTTGTCCCTGGTAAATGTCTCCAGCTTCCCACACTCGCTGAAAAAATTCTTTGACCAGAACTTCATGACGAGGAGCAGTCGTACGAATAAATCTATCGTATTGAATGTTTAGTAACTGCCATAGGGAGACAAAACCCGCTGACATTTCATCACTAAAGCTTTGAGGCGATCGCCCTTTGCTTTCTGCTGTCCGCTGAATTTTTTGCCCGTGCTCATCTGTACCTGTAATCAGGAGGACTCTACGTCCCAAAAGTCTCTGAAACCTTGCCTCCACATCTGCTGCCATTGTTGTATAAGCACTGCCAATATGGGGTAAGTCGTTTACATAATATAGTGGTGTTGTGAGTGCAAATGTCTTTTGTGTTCTATTCACTTGATTTATGCAAAAAAAAACTAGTTGTTAAAAACGTTTTCTCTCTTACCTTTTTTGGATAAAACCACGCAATTATATCATATCTCTCCTTGTTTCAATTTTTTCTTAATTTTAACAAATTTATGTCGTTTGAGTTTGTTTAATGAATGTCATAATCTCAGCTTATTTGTCCCAAGAATTGGGAAGTTACTTACTAAGATTCCACACGAAACTTGTCATTACATTAAGAAAATTAGAAGACAAACCTCTTTTACACAAAAAACTTTACCGATTTTGTTGATCTGAACATTTCTACCTTAAGGCAGTCGCCGTTATCGGTTAAAAAATGTAAATTCTTAATAAAGATAAGCTGCGAAATTTCCTGGTTCTATATCAAGATGACTGTAAATAGCCCCCTTGAGGTTTCTCGCTGGTTACTGGCGGCGCTATCAACCAAAATGTTTCGCTACTACGAGGATCGCATTCCCCAAGATGCCAGTGTGTTAGTAGTGAGCAATCACCGCAGCTTTATGGATGCACCCATTTTAATGGCGGCTTTATCAAGTTCTATTCGCTTTGCTTGCCATCACTATATGGGGCAAGTGCCTATAATGCGGGAGATTGTTACAGGACAATTAGGTTGCTTTCCTCTAGAGGAGGCAAATCAACACCGCCAGCAAAGCTTTTTCCAACAGTCACAACTGCTATTGCAGTCAAAGCAAATAGTAGGAGTTTTTCCTGAAGGAACAAAACCAATGGTAGAATTTACCCAACCGAATCGGGTGGGTGAATTTGAACGAGGTTTTGCCCATTTGGCATTGCGAGCACGGGTACGAGATTTAGCAATTTTGCCAATAGCAATAGCATCCCTTGAAGAAGTTAACACATCTGCTGTACCTTTGAGGGTATTAAGTTTGTTTGACCCTTCAGAACCTTTATTCAATCAGTCAGGTTGGCATCCACTAGTCACATATCAACGTGTCGCCGTGCTCATCGGTCATCCATATTGGATTAAGCCTCTACAAAAAGAAAAATATCAAGGAAAAAAAGCAAGAACTATGGTGACAGAATTGACAAATCATTGTCACTCAGAAATTGCAAACTTACTGCGTGAAGGTTGCTATTAAAAAAATTAGTCATTAGACCTCTCCAAAAATGGCTATGAAACCAATACCCCGCGCTTGCACTAAAAATCATTTTTGGAGAGGTCTATTAGTCGTTTAGTTAGCTTATGACTAGTGAAGTGTTGAAATGTTAAGTGTTGAGCAATGACTATTCCAAAAGTTGATCTAAAGCCATGTTTCCTCAGTCCTAAACGACTCCAGCCAGAGTTGCCATTGTTTGTGTATTTACCAGGAATGGATGGAACAGGTCAACTCTTGCGATCGCAAACTGCTGGATTAGAAGTTGGCTTTGATGTCCGTTGTTTAGCGATACCAAGGGAAGATCTGACCAGTTGGGATGAGTTAGCTAAGAATGTCTTGGACTTGATCCATGCAGAATTAGAAAAAAGCCCCCAGCGTCCTGTTTACCTGTGTGGAGAATCCTTTGGTGGTTGTTTGGCGCAGAAAGTAGCGGTCATTGCACCACAGTTGTTTGAGCGTATTATTCTCATCAACTCAGGAAGCGCCTTCCAGCTTCAGCCTTTGTTAACTTGGGCATCTCAATTGAGTTCCTTGGTTCCATCCAACCTTTATAACATCGGCGCACTAGGTTTATTACCTTTTTTGGCAGCTTTGGCACGTATTTCTAGGAGTGATAGACAAGAACTCCTAAAAAGCATGCGTTCGGTACCACCAGAAACTGTTCTGTGGCGAATATCGTTACTGAGAGATTTTTGCGTTGAAGAGGAACAGTTACGTCGCCTGACTCAACCTGTTTTGGTGATTGCGGGTGCTAGCGATCGACTTTTACCTTCCTTAGCTGAAGCAAAACGTTTGGTTAGTATCTTTCCTAATTCCAAGATGGTGGTACTACCACATTGTGGACACGCCTGCTTGTTAGAAACAGATACTAACCTCTATGAAATTATGAAGGCAAATGATTTTTTAGACAGTAGTGTTGAAGCAGCTCAGGAGCAAGAGGCTAGGGGATAAGGATGAGCAGTGAGGCAGTGCGCCCTTGCGAGTTTGGCGACTTATTCGTGTAGACGTCGCCCCGCAGGTATACCAAAAGGATAAGTGGGCGCGTAGTCATTTTCATAAATTTTACTTAATTATTGAGATTTTATTCTGACAATTTAGCTATATCCATTTCATAAAAGAATATCATTAGCTCACCAATTAAAATAAAAAATAACCCGAGGTAACGATGAATATACAACTGGTTTAATCCTTACTACAAGTTATTCTCGCTTTACCAAATGAAGAACGTTTGTGGTTATAAGAAAAGTTTTTTGAAAAGATTTCTTATCCTTCTACTAATGAACTGATGCATCTTGCTCACAACGGAAAAGCATTTGATTTTTTGCATAATGAACCAGAACTCTACAATCTTGAGGACGCAGAACCTGTCTAGTGGCACTTGACAAAGGAGATATTGTTCTAGTTTTATTCCCATTTACTCACTTAAGTCAGACAAAGTTACGTCCTGCTGTAGTTCTTCTGGAAAACACTAGTTTGAATGAAGTTACGCTCTATTTCATTTCTTCACCAAACGTTGATAATCTGAGTTCAGATGAATTTGCCCTAGATAGTTCAGAAGCAGAATTTTCTGGGACTGGATTACGAGTTGCATCTATTGTGAGAGTAACTCGAATTGTGACCTTGCAACGTCAACTCATTATTCGACGCTTGGGCAAGTTAGGAGTCAATCAAATACAGACATTGAATGCACTTATAATTCAATCATTCAATTTAATGTCATAAAATTTATACTGGCGTTCAAGCTAACAGCTAGCTATAGTTTGAGTAGAAGTCCTGTTGAAACTTCCTCTAACGACTTATCCTGATAGAAAGATGCTAACTGCTCACACCTTCCTTCAAAATAAAATAGGGAGATTTCTAGAGAAGGTGGTAAGCAATGACAGACAAACTTAGTAAAGACACAGAAGATACAAAACTAAATAATAATATACTTGCGTCCGAAACAAAACAAAAAAAGTCATCCTTGTTAGAAACCGTTGCTGAAACAGTGGGCTGTGTTTTTGGAACGGCTGTGGGCGTAGGAACAGCTGCTGGTAACACTGCTATAGAAGCTGGTAAAGTCGTTGCAGAAACAGCAGTTGATGTGGGAGAAGCTGCAGCAAAACAAACTCATAACCTGATTTCACAAGCAACTCACACAGCAGGAGAAGTTGCAGAACGTATTGGCGATATTTGGCTAGTCCGAAAGCTGGCTGGGTTTTTAAATCTGAATTGGGTTTTTGGTGCTGTTGATACTGTTAATTTAGATAAGGCAGAAGCAGAAGTCAAAAAGCTCAAGCAAAAATACCCGAATGAATCATCTAGGCAACTTGCCCACCGCATCATGCTTGAAAAAGCAACAAAAGCCGGGGGGATTGGATTAGCAACTAGTGTTTTGCCAGGAGTGGCGGCGGCTTTGTTGGCAATTGATTTAGCAGCGACAACAGAGTTACAGTCAGAAATGGTTTGTCAAATTGCATCTGTCTACGGATTGAATTTAAAAGATCCTGCCCGTAAGGGAGAAGTATTGGCGATTTTTGGTTTGGCGTTGGGTGGCGGTCGTCTTTTAAAAGCAGCAGGTTTAGGTTTACTAAGAAATATACCTTTTGCTGGCGCAGTGATTGGTGCTAGCTCTAATGCTACAATGATTTATTCCTTGGGGTACGCGGCTTGTCGATTTTATGAAGCGAAGCTAGATGAATCAAAGTCGCTCGATTCTGAGGAGACACTGAATACTTTAAAACAACAAAGCGAAAATTATCTGGAAACAGCAATGGCTCAAGAAGCCGCAATGGATCAACTTTTAATTCATTTTATCCTTGCTAACTATCCAGAAAAAAGATGGGAAGAAATCTCGACAGAGTTACAAGCTTTGAACCTCAGTTCAACTTCCTTGAAAGTAATATCTGAAAATCTTAAATCACCTCAGCCTTTGGATACACCTCTCAATAAACTCAACCGAGATTTCGCTGTACCACTCTTGGCTCAATGTTATAAAATTGCCAGAGTAAAAGGTGAGATGACTCCAGTGGGACAGCATATTATTGATACTATTGCTGCTAAATTTGATATTGATCTCAATGTTGTTCAGTCTACAGTTGATGCATCGGAAAATTTAGCAAATACAAAATAATTGAATTGATTTGTCTGATGCCAGACAATAAACAAAACAAGCCGGTTTCTCTAAGAAGCCGGGTTTCTTATTTATAGAAATATACCAAAGTAAAAAAACTATCTCAAGGTTATTCCACAAATGTTATTATCAGTCTTAAGTATATTGTAGTAAGAGTTCCAGCATTTTTTGAACTTGCAAAAAAAGTTGGAGAATAATTATTGCAAAAATTATTATATGAAAAGTATTATAAAACAAGATCCTAAAGTTGGAGTCAAGGCTTATGCCTAACTTCACTGTTACGAAAAATATTTCACAATACGACGCTGCCTTTAGCATAGCCCTGCTCGTGGTGTTGCTAGAGGTCATGTTTTTGGCCCTGATTTGGTGGAACGCCAGATTCATTAATCACGTAGATAACAAGCGCAAACAAGAGTCAGCCGCATTAAGGGAAAGTGAAGAACGCTATCGGCTGCTTGCCGAAAACATTCCCCAGATGATTTGGATCAGCAACCCAGATGGCTTTGTAGAATACTACAATCAGCGCTGGCTAGAGTACACAGGACTCAAACCTCAAGAATCATTGCCCCAACACACTTTGGAGTCGAATTGGCAGCAAGTTGTTCATCCTGACGATTTATCACAAGCTTTGGAAAAATGGACAACTGGACTCAAAACAGGAAATCGCTATGAGGTACAGTACCGCCTGAAACGATTTGATGGGGTTTATCGTTGGCATGTCGCACAGGCTTTACCATTACGTGACGAGGACGGCACAATTGTTAAGTGGTTTGGCAGCTGCACTGATATCGATGACCAAAAACGCACAGAAGAAGCGTTGCGTCAGAGCGAATCACGGCTGCGGCTATTTGTCAACTCAGATATTATTGGCATTCAGTTTGGTGATGTGTATGGAGGAGTAGGTGAGGTTAACGACGCCTATCTCCACATTCTTGGTTATACCCGTAAAGATTTCCTACAAGATCGAGTGCGGTGGACTGATATAACGCCAAGCGAGTATCTACCGCTTGATGAAGCAGCGATCGCCGAGGCGAAGATCAAGGGATTTTGTACTCCTTACGAGAAAGAATATATTAGAAAGGATGGTTCTCGTGTTCCAGTGCTCATTGGTTTCGCCTTGATTGATGAGCAACGCGAAGAGGCGATCGCCTTCATTTTGGATATTAGCGAACGGCAAGCCGCGCTCTTGCAACGCAAGGGAGCAGAAGCAGAACGCGATCGCTTCTTTACGCTATCAGTTGATATGCTGTGCATGACCGGATTTGATGGTTACTTCAAGCGTGTCAATCCGGCTTTTGAGAAAATTCTCGGCTACACTCAAACAGAACTACTCACCACACCTTTTATTGAGTTTGTACATCCAGAAGACCGAGCAAAAACTTTGGCAGAAGTGGAGAAACTTGCAACAGGAGCAGTAACACTCAATTTTGAGAACCGCTACCAGTGTAAAGATGGTTCCTATAAATGGCTGGTTTGGAATGCTGTTCCCGATGTTGAGTTAAAGTTATTGTATGCAGTTGCCCATGATATTACTGGGCGCAAACAGATAGAACTGACGCTGCGAGAACAGGCAGAAGCTTTGCGAATTAGTAGAGAACGTCTGGATTTGGTCATTCAGGGAGTAGAAGTCGGTTTGTGGTACTGTGACTTACCGCTGGACAAACTCATTTGGAACGACCAGTGCAAAACGCATTTTGGTCTACCACCTGATGCCGATGTCACGATTGATTTATTTTATCAAGTCCTACATGATTATGACCGCGAACCCACACGCCAAGCAATTCAGCACGCGATTGAGCAGGCGACTGGTTATGATGTAGACTACCGCACAGTAGCCCCAGATGGACGCATACGCTGGATCAGGGCGATTGGACGCACCTTCTGTGATGCGGCTGGCACACCAAAGCGCTTTGATGGCATTACTATTGACATTACTGATCGCAAACGAGCACAAGCCGCCCTTGTTGAAAGCGAGCAGCGCTTTCGCCATGTCACAGATACTGCTCCAATGATGGTTTGGATGTCGGGTACAGATAAACTCTGTTACTACTTTAATAAACCTTGGCTAGATTTTACCGGACGGACAATGGAGCAGGAACTGGGCAACGGTTGGACAGAAAGTGTGCATCCCGATGATTTTCAGCGTTGTCTGGAAATATACACGAATTCATTTGATGCTCGTCAAGATTTTCAAATGGAGTACCGCCTGCGACGCTTTGATGGAGAATATCGTTGGATTTTAGATATTGGTGTGCCTCGGTTCACAACGGATGGAGAATTTTTGGGTTACATCGGCTCTTGTGTAGATATAGCAGACCGCAAGCTATCTGAGGTTCAAATTCAACAACTCAACGAAACTTTAGAAGAACGGGTAAAACAGCGCACGTCTCAATTAGAAGCAGCCAACAAAGAACTAGAATCCTTTTGTTACTCCGTTTCTCATGACTTACGGGCACCGTTGCGCCACATCGCCGGATTCGTTGACTTGCTGCAAAAACGTCTTGTGTCAACAGCGGTGGATGACACCAGTAGACGATACCTCAACATTATCACCGAAGCAACTAAACAAGCGGGTAAATTAATTGATGATTTGTTAAGTTTTTCTCGTGTGGGGCGTTCTCAAATGCATCATACCACCATTGACATGAAACTACTGCTGCGGGAGGTGCAACGTGATTTAGAACCAGAAACCAAAAACCGTCAGGTTTCTTGGCAAATAGAACCATTACCTCAGGTACAAGGAGACCCCGACTTGTTGCGGCTCGTTCTCCGCAACCTCTTGGAAAATGCCTTAAAGTATAGCAAAACTCGCCCTCTGACACAAATTACTGTAGGTAGTACCACAAGTCAGCAAGAAGTGGTATTCTTCGTGCGAGATAACGGCATTGGTTTTGATATGAAATATGTTCACAAGTTGTTTGGCGTTTTTCAACGCCTGCACAGTGATCCACAATTTGAAGGTACAGGTGTGGGATTGGCAAATGTCCAACGCATTATTCATCGTCATGGGGGACGCGTTTGGGCAGAAAGTGAAATAGATAAGGTCGCGACTTTTTATTTTTCGCTACCAAAAAGGTTTGGAGTGGGAAGTGGAGAGTAGAGAGTATACGATGGAACTAAAGCGCATTCTCCTAGTCGAAGACAGCATTAACGATGTTGAGTTAATCCTGAGTTCACTGGCAGAAAACCATTTGGGCAATGAAGTCGTCGTCGTTCGTGACGGCGAGGAAGCATTGGATTACCTACATCGTCGAGGTTTGTATCGTTTGCGTCGCGAAGGTCATCCTGTCGTGGTGCTACTCGATCTAAAGTTACCAAAAATTGATGGTATAGAAGTCTTGACGCAACTCAAAGCTGACCCACAATTGCGAGTCGTACCAGTCGTGGTGTTGACTTCTTCACGAGAAGAACAAGATCTCGGTCGCTGTTACGAACTTGGCAGCAATGGTTACGTGGTCAAGCCAATCGATTTTCTTGAATTTGTTCAAGTCATCAAAGGTTTGGGATTATTTTGGGCAATAATTAATGAACCCCCTCCCGGTTCCATACCTCCGGCACGCAGTAATCAAGGAGTAGCAGGGATATAGCCATGTCAGGTCTAAAATTTGTCTTGCTGGAAGATAATTTGCTGGATGCAGAACTGATTAATGCCGTGTTCACCGAAAGCGGTATTGGCTGCGAACTAATGCACGTGAAAACGCAAGCCGAATTTCAGACGGCGCTAGAGCAAGATAACTTTGACCTGATTCTTTCAGATTACGCCTTGCCTGGGTTTGATGGTATTACGGCTCTAAAGATGGCGCAACATCACTGCCCAGACATACCCTTTATTTTTGTGACTGCAACAATGGGGGAGGAAGTCGCAATTGAAACCCTCAAAAGTGGTGCCATTGATTATGTTCTCAAACAAAGATTAGAGCGTCTTGTGCCTTCGGTAAATCGGGCACTACGGGAAGCCCAGTATCGACGCGCCTGCAAAATAGCTGAGGCTCAACTGTATCGACGTGAGGAGGAGTTTAGAGCTTTAGCGGAAAACTCACCAGACGCAATCACCCGCATTGATAGGGAACTCCGCTATAGCTACGTAAATCCCGCAACAGAAATGGCAACAGGAATACCATTAGAAATATGGATTGGCAAAACCGTTGCCGAAATGGGTTTTGCGGAGGAAGTTTCCACTTGGCAAGCAAGATTACGCCAAGTATTTGGCACAGGAATTGGGTGCTGGATTGAGTTTGATGTTCCCTCACATAAGGGACGCATTTACTACCAGGCACGGATTGTGCCAGAATATGCCGCCGATGGTTCCGTACAATCATTACTGAGCATTGCTCGTGATGTAACAGAGTATAAACTGGCAGAACAGGCATTACGGGAAGGCGAGGCTCAGTTACGCCAACAAAAGGAAGAATTGGAACGGGCAAATAAAATTAAGGATGAGTTTTTGGCGGTGCTTTCCCATGAATTGCGATCGCCACTCAACGCTATCCTCGGCTGGTCCAAAATATTACGCACTCGTAACTTAGAACCAAAAAACTTGAATCGTGCGTTGGAAACAATTGAGCGCAACGCCAAGTTACAAACACAACTGATTGAAGATTTGCTGGATGTATCGCGGATTATTCGTGGTAAGTTGACTCTGCGTCCCTACCCAACAAACTTAATTCCAGCAATCGAAGCTGCAATAGACACAATGCGTCTGGCAGCTCAAGCCAAATCAATTGATTTGCAATTTCTCATTATAGACTCTGGATTGGAAACACAGGACAAATCAATTCAAAATTCCAAATCACTGAAGATTAGAGAAGAGGTCTCCTGCGATACAACTTCTGTGCAAATTCCAAATTCTGAATCTCCTCCAATTGCACTCCAGTCGTCACCCTTATGGGAAGTAGCAGCGCGTCCACAACAAAAGGAACCTCTGCAGGCGCAGAGCTATTCTATGGAAAGCCGTGGTTCTCTATCTCACATTTCCGGACAAAAATTCCACGTTTTAGGCGATCCTAGCCGATTACAGCAAATTATCTGGAATCTAGTTTCTAACGCTATCAAGTTTACCCCACAGGGAGGACGAGTGGAAGTGCTGCTTGAAAGAGTTGGGACAGATGAAAAAGATGAGGGATCAACATCTGCCTTATTACCCCTACTCCCGATTCGCCACTCCTCAAATTCGGCGAAAATTACTGTGAAGGATACAGGAATGGGTATCAAACCTGATTTTATTCCTTACGTGTTTGATTCTTTTCGTCAAGGAGATGGTTCTACCACTCGCAAACACGGAGGCTTGGGATTGGGTTTAGCAATTGTACGCCACTTGGTAGAATTGCATGGTGGAACTGTCACCGCAGAAAGTCCGGGAGAAGGAAAAGGTGCAACATTTGTAGTACAATTGCCTATTATTGAAGATATAAGAGCAAAGAAATTGATTTCCACTTCCTCATCTATTTCATCTGCCTCATCCCCATTAGAAGGTGTGCGCGTGTTAGTGGTAGATGATGACACTGATTCACGAGATTTTTTGGTATTTGCTTTAGAGGAATTTGGAGCGATCGCCACTGCTGTCAGTTCTGCTTCTTCAGCACTAGAAATTTTGACAACATTCAAACCAAATATTCTCATTAGTGATATCGGTATGCCCGAGCAAGACGGCTATAGCCTGATCCGTCAAATCAGAGGATTATCACCTGAAGAAGGAGGAGACATCCCGGCGATCGCCCTGACGGCGTATGCTGGAGAAAGGGATCGTCAACTGGCGATTTCAGCAGGTTTTCAAAAACATCTTTCTAAGCCTGTTATGCCAGATCAAATAGTGAATGTCGTTGCCGAACTCGTGAAAGATTAACTCAGTTATCAGTTACCAGTTACCAGTTATCAGTTATCAGTGATTTACTGTTCACTGTTTACTGTTTACTGTTCACTGTTCACTGTTCACTGTTAAGCGTTCCCTGATTTAATCACGAACTCTCGAATGCTCTCAAAAGCATAAAGTACATATTTTGCGCAATACTGGTACAAGAAGTTTTACATAGAAGACAAGAGTATGGAAATTCTTGCCACTGATACCTCCCTTCTAGAGTGGACGGGGGACGGTTTAGCAATTGGATTATTTGAAGATGCTGTAGAGTTAACTGGCGAACAGGTAACTTTAGATGAAAAGTTGGCTGGTAGTATAAAAGAGCTGATTGCCGAAGAGGAATTTAAGGGTAAGCAAGGCAGCACTGCTGTAACGCGAGTGGGTGGTGGTAGCCCAGTTCGTAAAATTATACTCGTAGGTTTAGGCAAACCCGAGGCTTTCAAACTAGAAACCTTGCGGCGATCTGTAGCCAACGTTGCTCGCTTAGCGAAAAAGCAGAAGTGCAAAACTCTGGGAATCAGCCTGCCTATTTGGAACAACGACCCAACACAAACAGCACAAGCACTAGCTGAAGGCGTTCAATTAGGACTATATCAGGATAATCGCTTTAAATCTGAACCAGAGGATAAAGGACCACAAGTTGAGAAAGTCGATTTATTAGGACTGGGTGGACAAGAAGCAGCAATTAGCCGCGCCAATCAAATTGCCTCTGGTGTATTTTTAGCACGGCAGTTGGTCGCAGCTCCTCCTAACTCTGTAACACCAATTACGATGGCAGACACCGCCGCTGATATTGCCTCAGAACACGGTTTACAAATAGAAATCTTGGAACAGGAAGACTGTGAAAAGTTGGGCATGGGAGCTTTTTTAGGAGTTGCAAAAGCTTCGGATTTGCCACCTAAGTTTATTCACCTCACTTATAAACCAGAAGGAACACCCAAACGTAAGCTAGCGATTATTGGTAAAGGTTTAACCTTCGACTCTGGTGGACTCAACATCAAAGGAGCTGGCAGTGGTATTGAAACCATGAAAATTGACATGGGTGGTGCTGCGGCGACTTTAGGTGCCGCCAAAGCGATCGCTCAACTGAAACCAGATGTTGAAGTTCACTTTATTTCCGCTGTCACAGAAAATATGATCAGCGGTCGTGCTATGCGCCCAGGTGACATTCTCACTGCATCCAATGGCAAAACCATTGAAGTAAATAATACCGATGCAGAAGGACGTTTGACCTTGGCAGATGCCTTAGTTTTTGCTGAAAAGCTAGAAGTGGATGCAATTGTTGACTTAGCGACTCTCACGGGTGCTTGTGTGATTGCTTTGGGAGATGACATTGCTGGTTTGTTCTCTCCCGATGATGCTTTAGCAGCACAGATAGAAAAAGCTTCCCAAACTTCTGGAGAAAAGTTTTGGCGACTTCCAATGGAAGAAAAATACTTTGAAGGGCTGAAGTCTGGCATCGCGGACATGAAGAATACAGGACCACGTCCTGGTGGTTCAATCACCGCTGCATTGTTCCTCAAGCAGTTTGTCAAAGAAACTCCTTGGGCGCACCTAGATGTTGCAGGTCCAGTTTGGGCAGACAAAGAAAATGGTTACAACGGTCCTGGTGCGACTGGCTTTGGCGTCCGTACTTTAGTCAGTTGGGTGCTAAGCGATAGCTAATCCAGTAATAGGGACATGAAGGAGTGAGGGCTTTGTTCCCTCTTTCCTGTTCTCTGTTCCCTGTTAAGCATTCCCTGTTAAGCGTTCCCTCTTAAAAATTTATGAACGACTAATTGGAATTTCAATAAAAAATTCTGCACCTTGTCCAGGTACTGACTGGCAATATAGCTTCCCACCATGCTTGTCTACTATAATCTGGTAACTGATAGATAGCCCAAGTCCTATACCTTTACCCACAGGTTTAGTAGTAAAGAAAGGGTCAAATAGCTTGGAACGAATTTTTTCTGGAATACCAGGACCATTGTCAATAATTTGGATTCCAATCCAGTTTTTTGAAATCACCTCAGTGCGAATACGAATATAATTGGGGTTAGCTTTGATTTCATCAGATGTGCGCTGTAAGTTGTACTCATCTAGAGCTTCAATTGCATTGGCAAGGATATTCATAAAGACCTGATTCAGTAAACCAGGGTTGCACTCGATCAGCGGCAACAAACCATACTCTTTAATAACAGAAATTTCAAAATGTGTTTCGGTTACCTTGAGGCGGTGGTGCAAAATCATTAATGTACTATCAATACCTTCATGAATATCAACTGTCTTTACAGCGGCCTCATCTAAGCGAGAAAATGTCTGAAGAGATTTAACGATTTCCTGAATCCGTTCTGTTCCCATCTTCATAGATTTGACCAATTGATTAAAATCTTGTTTCAAGTAATCCAAATCCATCGCATCGATTTCAGTTTGAACTACTTGTGAAAGATTGGGATACTCTTGCTGATATAGTTCCACAACTTTCAGTAACTTTTGGGTGTATTCCTCAGCGTAAATAAGATTGCCAGAAACAAAAGTGATGGGATTGTTAATTTCATGGGCAATACCAGCCATCATCTGACCCAAACTAGACATTTTTTCAGTTTGAATCAGTTGTACTTGAGTTTGTTGCAGTTTTTGTAGTGTTTGTTGTAGTTGGATATTTTTCCGTCTTAATTCCTTTGTCCTTGTTGCAACTCTAAGTTCCAATTCATGATTAGTTTTTTCTAATGCTGCTTGAGCAAATTTTCGAGCGTTTAAGTATTCTTTTAATAATCGCAATACCAGAAGCCATGCTGGAATGAGCATTACTAAACTAAAAAATGATGCAAAAATTGACCAAAATAGTTTATTGCGATAGTCAGCAACTTTTATATGTAAATGATGCGAAATAGTAAGGTCTCTTTTACCAACAATTTCAGCATATGAGCGTTTTTTTTGTTTATATTCTTGACTTGATAATATTGCTTGTGCTGCTTGGCTTTGACCTTTCTTTACTAAATAAAAAGATTGATATTCCATTGCAACTAAACGCTGATTTACATCATAAATTTTTTTGAAATCATCATTTTCATATACTTTTTGAACTAGTTGAATTGATTCCTGAATCGCAACATTTAGTTTTGGTTCAAATTGATGATACCGTTGTTCCCAAATCCGATCACCTGTAGCAGCATTCATACTTGCTGACATGGTTAAGACTTCATCAAAATAGGTAATTTCCTCATTGAGAATTTTTAGTCTGAATTCAGTTTTGATAATACTGTTGAAGTTGTAGTATGCTTCCCAACTGATCCAAGTATGAGGCAAAAATAATAACAATGTCAGCACTACTGTTACAGTTACTACTTGAGATGGAATAAATCTCAATTTAGAGTATAAGTACATTTTTATGCTGCTTCTATAAATGTTTTAGAATCAGGATAAAATCAAAATAAAAAGTGAAACTTTATTCAGATTAATATCAAGTTTGCTTAATCGCTTATAAATCGCACATACACCCCAACTACCCGCAAGCATATGCGTAGTGTCTTTGCAGAAGATAGCGACTCAGTAATCTCTCCTAACCACAAAATACTACAGCAGAAGGCAACTGGGTATGACGTAGATTTCAGAATGTCGTGGCTTTTTGTGGGAATAAGCGACAGCAAAATTCTGATAAAAAGCTAGGAGAGTGTCAAAAGTTATCACCCACTTTTAAGAAACACAGGGGTGTAAGGGTGTAAGGGTGTAAGGGTGTAGGGGTGTAGGGGAGCCAGTACTGCAGGAGGATCTCCCTCCGTAGGTATCTGGCGTGAAAAGAGTGTTTTTTTCATTCGTAGCGGGTGATGAGCCAAAGAGTGCGCCTGCTCCTAAGAAAGCAGGGGGCGCTTAGCAAGGGGAGCCAGTGCTGCAGGCTGTGCACTGAGCGTGGTCGTTGTGAGGGTTTCCCGACAGAGGCGACTGGTGAACCCGGAGGGAGCCAGTGCTGCAGGAGAGTTTCCCTCACGCTTGTTCTGGCGTTGGGGTTCCCGAGGACAGTTGCGAGGAGGGGAGCCAGTGCGTTGCGGAGCCAGTGCTGATAGCGTTTGCGTAGCGCCCCCTTCGGGGCTAGCGTGTCCGCAGGACATAGACGGGTTTCCCGTCGCAGGCATCTGGTGAGACCAGCGCTGCCAAGAGTTGTGCCTTGCGCGGGGAACCCGACGCCAGATACCAAGTGAGGGAAACCCTCCTGCAGTACTGGCTCCGCAAGGCACTTCTCTGTGCAGCACTG
>NZ_CAWPKW010000290.1:0-38852 GCF_963888615.1 Brasilonema octagenarum UFV-OR1
TTTGACAATACACCCTACTTATCATTATAGGTAATCTTGTAGTGGGAGGGGAGTAATTCAACTCAGAACTGCTATTAACCCAAAATCTTTACAACTGCTTCACTTCAGAAACCAACTTTCCAACCATATCCTTCGCACTAGCAAAGCTCGTATTAATTTTAACCATAAAAAAACTTGCCTCAGGACAAACCCTTAGCAAGTTTATACACGATCCATAAAAGGGATTTTGGATTTATGCTGTATCCATAATCTACAATTCCCTACAGTTGCTTCACTTCAGAAACCAACTTTCCAACCATATCCTTCGCACTACCAAAGAGCATCGTCGTTTTATTCTTATAAAACAACTCATTATCCACACCAGCAAAACCCGCACTCATACCGCGCTTAATTACAATTGTCTGCTTCGCCCGATCCACTTCCAAGATTGGCATACCATAAATCGGGCTATTTGTATCACTCCGCGCTGCCGGATTCACCACATCATTCGCCCCAATTACCAAAGCGACATCTGTCTGCTCAAACTGAGGATTGATATCATCCATATCATGCAGTTGCTCATAAGGCACATTCGCCTCAGCCAACAACACATTCATATGTCCCGGCATTCTACCAGCAACGGGGTGAATTGCATACTTCACATCCACGCCCATACGTTCGAGCTGATCTGCCAACTCACGTATGCTGTGCTGCGCCTGTGCAACCGCCATCCCGTAACCAGGAACAATCACCACAGAACGAGCATAACCCAACATCATCGCGCCTTCTTCGGGATCAATGCTGCGAACGCTTTGATCAGTTGTACCTGCACTACCAGCAGCACCACCAGACGCAGCCACTGTACCAAAAGCACTGAACAGCACACTGAACAGAGAACGGTTCATCGCCTTACACATAATCTCGGTAAGGATGATCCCAGATGCTCCCACCAATGCGCCAGCGATGATTAACATATTGTTCATCACCACGAAACCAGCAGCAGCCGCCGCTAACCCGGAAAACGAGTTCAACAGCGAAATCACCACAGGCATATCGCCGCCACCGATGGGGATGACGAACATCACACCCAACACTAGAGAAACAGCAACAATTCCTAAGAAGACAGGTAAGCTGTGCGGATTGATAATTAAATAAGCACTACCCGCAATAAAGGCAGCCAGAAGCGAGAGGTTAAATGGTTGCTGCAAAGGAAATGTAATTGGGGAACCGCTCATAATACCTTGCAGTTTTGCAAAAGCAATAAAGCTTCCTGTGAAAGTCACACCACCAATTAACACATCCAGCAACATAGAGATGTTGGCGTCAAGAGGTATTGCTTCACCGTTTCCTAGCAACCGCCAAAATTCAGCAACCGCAACGAGTGCAGATGCTGCACCACCCAAGCCGTTGAGCAAACCCACCATTTGGGGCATATCCGTCATTTGGACTTTGTAGGCGGCGACGATACCAATCAAAGATCCAATAACCAACCCTACCAAAATCATTTCATAGTTCAACACATGCTGATCCAGCATTGTTGCCACAATAGCCAACAGCATCCCCACAGCTGCAACAACATTACCTTGTCGTGCTGTCGCGGGTGATCCCAGCTGTTTCAAACCCAGAATGAATAAGGATGCAGCGACTAAATACGTTAGCTGAATCCCGGTTGGTAAAAAGTCGCTCACGCCTTAATCTCCTTTTTCTTGAACATTTGCAGCATTCTGTCTGTGACTAGGAAGCCACCCACCACGTTAACCATTGCCAAAATTACGGCAATCAAACCTAAAATGACTGATAAATTCGTCTCTCTAGCACCAGAAGCCACGATCGCACCCAGTACAGCAATTCCAGAAATGGCGTTGGAACCTGACATCAAAGGTGTGTGGAGGGTTGGTGGAACTTTGTTGATAACTTCAAATCCAGTAAAGGATGCCAAAACAAACACAAACAAGGCAGCGATTAATGCTTCTGTCATCGCTCGATATACTCCTTATGCAAATTGAGTTGTGATAAGTACACGTCAGCACTTATTACAAAAATTAATTAACTTGCCACACCGCTTAAAGCTTGTAAGGCATCTTTCACACGTTGGTTACGAATTTCGCCACCGTGGGTAACACAAGCCGCATCAACGATGTCGTCAGCAAAGTTGACATTTAAAGCTTTGTCTTTAATCAACAGTTGCATCAACGACGACAAATTTTTGGAATAAAGTTGGCTGGCGTGAACTGGCATGGATGATGGTAAATTGATGGGACCAATGATAGTGATGCCATTCCACACAATATCTTTACCGGGATCAGTGCAAGCACAGTTACCACCCTGTTCAGCAGCGATATCCACAATCACTGAACCTGGTTTCATCTGCGCTACCATCTCTTCAGTAACTAAAACAGGTGCTTTTCTACCAGGAACTTGGGCGGTGGTAATCACCACATCAGCATTCTTGACGTGTTCGGCGACAACTTCTTGAGTGCGCTGTTTGCTAGCTTCAGAAATTTCTTTGGCGTAGCCTCCAGCGGCGGTTGTTTCTTCTTCTAGTTTGACTTCAACGAATTTTGCCCCCAAACTTTGGACTTCTTCTTTGACGGCGGGACGAATATCAAAGGCTTCGACGATCGCTCCCAAACGTCTGGCGGTGGCGATCGCCTGCAATCCAGCCACACCAGCCCCCATGATAAACACTTTCGCCGGAGCGATCGTTCCAGCCGCTGTTGTCAACATCGGGAAATATTTTGGTAATGCTGCTGCACCAATTAGAACCGCTTTGTAACCTGCAATTGATGCTTGCGAGGATAAAGCATCCATACTTTGTGCCCGAGTCGTGCGCGGGATCATCTCCATACTCATAGCAGTTACCTTGCGTTCTGCCAGTCGCTGCGCTACGGAAGGATTTCCTAAAGGGTTAAGAAAGCTAATGAGTACAGATCCTTCCTTGAGTAAGTCAATTTCTGAGCGTCCATCTTCTCGCTCTTGAGGTGGACTCACCTTAAGCAGAATATCTGCTTCGCCCCATAATTGAGTGGTATCACTGATGACTTTCGCTCCTGCTGCTTCATAAGCAGCATCAGAAAAGAAAGCCCGCTCACCTGCACCAGTTTCTACCAACACTTCTACACCTTGTTTTACCAATCGGGCAACGATGTCAGGAATTAAGGCAACTCGACGCTCACAGACTTCAATTTCTTTGGCAACTGCTATTCTCATGCAATCTCCTTGAAGATAAATACCTATTTTTGGCAATTTGTGAAATTTTTCTTAAGAGGCAATAGGCGCACTTTTCGTGCATGGGCAGCAGCTATTAGCAGTTGGTTTGCCCAATCAATTTTACCTTCGCTCTCAAAATCGATAATGACCTACGCAAAGTTTCAATTTGGTTCTTGCAGGGTTTCCAGATTCCCATGTATTTGAAAAGAGGGGCTTCTATTACACATCCTATGTCAATCCCCAAAATTTACGTGTTTGTCTTCAACTTCTTTTAGGGATTCAAGAATTTTTATGGATTTTTTTACATATTGCAATATTAGTAAAATTCTCAAAAACTATCCCCAAATAATATTAGTCAACCCTGACTTGATTACAACTTATCTTATCGAATCTCGTTCAAGTTAACTACTAATTTTCATATTTATTTTTTCAATTTTTATAACATTTTATATATATCTATACATATTTTGTAACAAATTCACATTTCAAGCGTGTTTTCAGTGACTTTAAATTCATCAATTTTTTTATGGCAATACACTTAGTATTAAAAAAAAGTTTTGTGCAGCGGTACTGAGAATGACACTTTATATTAGCAATTTACGTCCCAATATCTAAATCTTAAGTAGTAAAGTTTTAGTTACGAACGTTTCGTCCTAGTTATTTTAAACAAAAGACCTATTTCTGCCTCAGGAGCTTAACCATGCGACGTTTACTCTCTACTTTAGCCGTGACAAGTTGTTTGCTAGCTGGAATACCAGCCATAAGCTGGGCACAAAGTTTGCCAGGGTTGACGATATTTAGTGGTGTCAAAGGCGAAAATCAGCTGCCGTTCCGATTAGATTTTGGCGGTCAAACTAATGGCTGGGACAGATACAGACTGAAAGTTTCTAGCAAAAAGATGAAAACAGCAGTTGCTCGATTTGTGATTTCTTATCCTAATTACTACCAAGGAACCTTTGACCGCAAGGAAATTGAGGTCAAGGCTAAAGGCAAAAAGATTGCACTATCGGAGGTGAAGTGGGATAAAGAAAATCACGTTCTTGAAATTTTTCCCCAAGAACCAGTACCAGCAGGTACCGATGTTGAGTTGATTCTCTCTAACGTGAAAAACCCGTCTTCTGGGGGAATGTTCTATTTTAACTGCTCAATTCAGTCTCCTGGCGATGTGCCATTATCACGCTACATCGGCACGTGGATCATAAGTATTAGTTAAGTTATGACTCATGAATCATCAGTCATTAGTGAGTCAAAGCAAGGCAAATACATTACCACTACCTGGGTTGCACAGCAACGGTTAGAGTTTTGCCGTTATCATTGACAATACACAAATGACTGATGATGGCTTTCTAGCTTTAGCATAACTGCTGGAGAAAAACAACAAACATTATGATATAATTGCCAATCGTGACTTTTTATTATGATAATTGTCTAAGAGGATAAAAAAATGAAGAGAACATTGGAAGGCACTTGCCGCAAGAGAAAAAGAACCTCAGGTTTTCGCGCTAGAATGCGAACTCCAGATGGTAGAAACGTTATCCGGGCAAGAAGGAAAAAGGGACGCCACCGTTTGACCGTTTAGGGCATAGAAAAGCTAATCATAGCAGTTGTGGCATTGCCCAAAGCAAATCGGCTAAAATCCCGAAAAGATTTTCAGGCAGTTTTCCGCGAAGGAATCCGTCGTCATGGTTCACACATAACATTGAGAGCATTACGACCATCTCCTTCCTCTAAGCCTTCTTGTGATACGGCTCTTGAAACTGTAAAAAAGCATCTGACTCCAGCCCAAATAGGAATTTCGATTAGCACAAAGGTTAGCAAACGAGCAGTTGTTCGTAACCGCCTCAAACGTCAAATTGCAGCAGCGTTGTATCACTTGTTGCCCAAAATGTCACCAGGATGGCGGATTGTCATTGTTGTGAAACCAGCAGCAGATATAGAGTGCGTGACCCAACAATTTCTGCAAGAATTAGAGCAGTTATTGGAACAAGCTGAGGTGTTCAATGGGTATTCGTGAAGAAGTTTATTATGAGGGTGGTCCACATATTGGGGATTTGATCATAAGTATATTGATTGGATTCACTATTATTGGTCTTCCATTGACAGTTGGGGCGATTGTCAGGGCATTGTGGCTGCGCTTCCGTATCACTGATCGCAGGATCTCTGTCATGGGTGGTTGGATGGGACGTTCTCGCAGCGACATCATTTACTCAGAAATTGTCAAAATGGCGAAAGTCCCCCGTGGTCTTGGCATGTGGGGGGATATGGTCATAACCCTAAGAGACGGTAGCCGTCTGGAAGTACGGGCGCTTCCTAAGTTTCGAGAAATTTATGACTACATTGAAGAAAAAGTTATCGCCAAAAATCCCAATTATGCGGGCGCTAAGCAGTGATAAGTGAGGATGAGGGGAAAGAGGGAGCGAAGGAGGAAGGAATATTTCCCCATACTCCCTCACTCCCACTTTCCCCCACTCCCTCACTCCCTCACTCCCTTACTCTGGTTTCCCCAATTCATATAATGTGCGGCTATCCGTAGTAGCACGCTAGTCGCAATCTAAATCATGATTTAGATAAATTAGATGATGTCAATTTACAGTATCTCAGGTTGAATTTAGAATAATGGATTTTGGTATCGGGTTTCTCTCGAACAACGTGATGCTGCCAATCATAGACTTGTTCTATAGCATTGTGCCTAGCTATGGACTGGCGATTGTAGCATTAACATTAATAATCCGCTTCGCGCTCTATCCCCTGAGTGCTGGTTCAATTCGCAATATGCGACGGATGAAGATCGTCCAACCCCTGATGAACAAGCGGATGCAAGAAGTTAAGGAGCGATATAAGGACGATCCGCAAAAGCAGCAGGAAGAAATGATGAACGTCCAAAAAGAATTTGGCAACCCGCTTGCAGGTTGTTTGCCACTGCTGCTACAAATGCCAGTTTTACTGGCACTGTTTGCCACTTTGCGGGGTTCACCTTTTTCTGGTGTCAACTATAGCGTTAATCTCCAAATCTTACCTGCTGAACAAGTAGAAAGAATTCAACCGCAAGCCTTTGCGACTCCCCCACAAAATATTTATATTTCGGAAGGGGAACACATTAAGGTAAATGCCATCCTTCCTGGAGGCAACAAATTAGCGGTGGGAGAACATACGAAGATAGAATATCAAACTCAGGAGGGTAAACCTTTTCAGGCAGTTTTAGCAGAACACCCCGATACTCAGTTAATCCCTGAATGGAAAATTACCAAAGGGGAGGAAAGGATAAGAATTGATGCACAGGGTAATGTAGAAGCCTTACAACCGGGGGATGTTACAATCCAAGGAACAATTCCGGGACTCGCCTCAAACCAAGGATTTCTCTTTATTGATGCCTTAGGTAGAGTTGGTGCAATAGATCCAGACGGCGTTATTCACTGGGATATTGTCGGTATGGTCATCATGTTTGGTATTACCCTTTACATTAGCCAAATCCTTTCTGGGCAAAATACTACGAATGCCAACCCGCAGCAGGACACTGTTAACAAAATCACTCCTGTGATCTTCTCTGGGATGTTTTTGTTCTTCCCCCTACCAGCTGGGGTACTGATGTATATGGTGATTGGTAATATTTTCCAGACATTGCAAACCTATATTCTCACGCGTGAACCCCTGAGCGAGGAACTACAAAAAATTGTAGACACTCAGGAGAAAGAAGAAGAAAGCGCAAAACAAAAAGCGCTACCGTTTGAACCAAAAAGTTCTAAGAAAAAGACTACAGGGTAATGATGACAGACAGTCGAATGAAACGAGGTCAGGAGTGGTTGAAAACCCTGCTGCAACTTAGTGGGCTATCTGTTGATATAAAAGGTGAGAAAGAAATAGCCGTCGCTGAGGATGAAGAATCCCCAGAACAGGATAGTTACTGGTTGACGATTGGTGAAACCAATTTATCACTCGAACAAATCGAAATTTTAACCGGTCCCGATGGTTCAGTGCTAGATGCGATTCAGTATCTAGCAAATTCTATTCTCAACTTAAGTCAACTACAAGGAGAGCAAGCCTCTTACACTGTTGAATTGAACGGCTACCGCGTTAGGAGAGACGCCCAAATTCGCGCAATAGCTGAAGCAGCAGCTCAGCAAGTGCGTTTTTCTGGTCAAGAGGCAGAAATCAAGTCACTCAGTTCAGCCGAACGCCGTCAAATTCACACTTTTTTAAAAGAGTTTGGTGACTTAGAAACCTTCAGCCGAGGAAAAGAACCGCATCGTCACCTTGTTGTACGCCTTGCAATGGAGTCACTCAGGAGTTAGGAGGAGCCAGCGCTGTGGGCGGTGAGACCAGTGCGAATGACGGGTTTCCCGACACAGGCATCTGGCGAACCCGAAGGGGTTTCCCGACTTGTAAGCGCAAAGCGCACGCCGGAGGCGAACGTGCAGCGTCTCCGCACGAGTTGGCATCTGGCGTTCAAGAGTGAAGAGTGAAGAGTGAAGAGTGAACACCAAAAGTGACAACTCATCACTCATAACTCATAGATATAGCAGGGAACGCTTAACGCTTAACGCTTAACGCTTAACAGGAAATGCTTAACAGACTTTCAAGTCTCTTGGGGAGCGTGTTTTTTCATTAGTTCGTGTCCTAATCTACCTGGCGACTGCTATATCACGATTTTGAAATGGCTAAGAAAATTTCTTATATCATAAAGTAAGGTCGCTAAAGTCGTGACTCGAACGACTGAGGCATTATATTTGATTGCTTAGAAACAGTCACACAAACTTAAAGGAATTGGCGATGACAGAAGCAACAAACGTACTCGGCACAAAGCTAGAAATGTGCTGTTCTTCTCCCGTGACTGGATATTATCGCGATGGGTTTTGTAACACAGGTGGTATGGATTTTGGGTTGCACGTTGTTTGCGCCCAAATGACAACAGAATTTCTTGAATTCACCAAATCACGAGGAAACGACCTTAGTACCCCAGTTCCGGAATATCAATTTCCTGGTTTGAAAGAAGGCGATCGCTGGTGTTTATGTGCTGGTCGCTGGCAAGAGGCTGTTGAGGCTGGCGTTGCTCCCCCTGTTATCCTCTCAGCAACCCACGCTAGAGCCTTGGAAGCGGTTTCTGTGGATGATTTGAAAAAACATGGCCTAACTTCTTCTTAAAGAAATCTAAAAATTTGTTTCACTTTAGTAGCAACCCACTTAGCGCTTGATACACTGGCGAAAACTCAACTTCAGACTGATTTTCATAGCTTCAATTAAAGTCATAATAAGAGCAAAAATTACAGTGGGTGCAACAAAATTAAGCAATGGTTACAGTCGTTGTTGTCATCAACATACTGATCTCGCTGATTCTTCTCTACGTGGCTTGGCGAGTGCGGCGACTGAAGAGGCGACTGACAAGAATAGCTAATATCTTTATTGCTGCTGAACGTAGTTCCCATGCAGTATTATATACAGCACCACAAGCTTTTTACACTAGTCTTGGGAATATTAATAATCTACGGCACAAAGATCAACCAGCACGACTACAAATCCAGCGGCTGCGACAGATTTTCAGTCTAGTTGCACTTGGACAGCAAGTCTGGCAGAGTAATTTTCTGAGCTTCCGAGCAAAATTAGTGAAAAAGAGAAAGTAGGCAGTAAGGGCAACCTTTCTGGCGAATCAATTGTCTCTCTAAATTTAGAAAGATAAAATCTTTTGGATTTTGCAAGGCGTGAAAACCCACATAGAATGGGTGTAAGGAGAGAAACAAAAAAATGTCTAACAACCGTTCTGGATCATTTATTGGCGGTATGATGCTAGGCGCAACCATTGGTGCTTTAACTGGGTTGCTCATTGCTCCACGCACAGGACGCGAAACCCGTCAACTCTTGAAGAAATCTGCCAGTGCTTTGCCAGAATTGGCAGAAGATATTTCAACGAGTGTCCAAATACAGGCAGACCGCCTTTCTGCAAACGCACGCTCTAACTGGGATGATACTTTAGACCGACTGCGGGAGGCAATTTCAGCAGGCATTGATGCTAGTTTGCGGGAAAGCCAAGCAATGAAGCAGCAAAATGCTCAAGAAAAGTCCGATACCGTTCCTCAACATTTAGATAATTAGTAGAAGATATCAAAGTGATTGACCCCCTGTTTTGGCTGGGACTGTCCATACTCCTAGTCGCCGCCAGTCTGAGTGCTGTTTTGGTGGCGGCGATACCAGCATTGCAGGAATTAGCAAGAGCAGCTCGCAGTGCAGAAAAATTATTTGACACTCTTTATAGAGAGTTACCGCCCACTCTCGATGCTATTCGCATGACTAGCTTGGAAATCACTGACTTAACTGATGATGTCAGTGAAGGTGTTAAAAGTGCTGGTCAAGTTGTTAAACAAGTGGATCAAAGTTTAGATAGTGCTAAAAAGCAAGCACAAAACGTTCAAACAGGCACGCGCAGTTTTATGGTTGGTGTGCAAGCTGCTTGGAAAACCTTCACACGCTCCAAATCTTCAAGGCGAACAGTTGAGCGTCTATCGCCATCTCAAAAAGCAAAGCTGACATTACAAGAACGCCAAGCCCTACTAAGGCAGGAGAACCGCTTCACACCTGCAGAAGGATACCGCACTCACAATAATTACAACGATTACAAAGACTACAACGAAGCTGGTGATTGGGAAAACAGTTTTAATGAACAGGATTCCCACCGTCAGAAAGAATCTGAGAATTGGTCTGATAAAGAATAGAGTGTGTAAATCTCTATGAGAATAAGGGCGCAAGGCATTGCGCCCTTATTCTCAGGTCCCAACCTTACAGACAAGCTTGCTCAGTGAGTTCTAGATCTGAGATATTAGATTAGATTAGAGTTAAAAAGTGTAAAGAAGTCTCACTTTTCCAGTACTCTTTTAAAACAACTTGTTCACTTTTCCTGTTGAGATTTGTATATAAAAGCTCATGCAGCAAAGTCTTTGGAAACGAATTCTGGCTTTTGTAACAGTATTTTTCCTGGCTGGGTCAATTTGGATGACGCATTCTCCCAGCGCATACGCTTATGACAATCCCGAACTATTACCTGATACCCCAACTCCAGTTGTAGACTTAGCTAAGTCTCTTACCAGCGTTCAAGAAGAAAATCTTGTTAAGCAACTAGAACAATTTCAAACCGACACTGGCTGGAAACTCCGAGTCTTAACTCAATATGACCGTACTCCAGGTCGAGCAGTTATTCGTTTTTGGGGTTTGGATGACAAAAGCGTTTTGCTAGTTGCTGATTCCCGTGGCGGTAACATTCTCAGCTTTAGTGTGGGTGACGCTGTTTATGATCTTCTACCGCGTACTTTCTGGATTGAATTACAAACCCGCTTTGGCAATTTGTACTTTGTGCGAGAAGAAGGGGAAGACCAAGCCATCCTACAAGCAATGGAAACAGTGAAAACTTGTTTGCTTCGGGGAGGTTGCGCTGTCGTTCCCGGATTACCACGCGAGCAGTGGATTTTCACTTTGATTTCTTCTGCTATTGGTGGAGTCATTTGTGGATTAGCAGCTCAACCTCGTCGCGAAGGACAAATTGTTGCTTGGCAATGGGCTTTAATCTTCTCGCCTTTATGGGGAATCTTATTTATCTCTTTCGGTATTGGACCAGTAGTCACACGAACAAACGAATGGCTACCCCTGGTTCGCAACATTTCCGGTTTTCTCATCGCTGCTTTAGTTGCTTACCTTTCCCCTATTTTTAGTCAGTCTTCTAGTGCTGAGTCTTAAACCAAAGAGCAAAAGTCAAGAAGAGTGAAAATCAAACCGCTTCTACCTCTCCACCCTACGGCGACGGCGACGCGGTCTTTCATCTTCTTCATCACGGCGCAGGCGGCTACTCACCTCAGTAAAGAAATCCCGTCGTATAGAAGGATAATCACTCACCCACAAGTCGCGACTAGGAATATAAATATCCGAAATTTCATCAATACTGCTTAAATCTGGGCGATTCGACATCACCAATAGTTCTGCCCTCTGACCGCGAGCAATAACTTTGTAGGCAGAACGCAGTGGTGCTTTATACTCAGCCGTAAATCCTGTATCATCACCTATTTCTAAGTGAATGCGGTTTTCTCGGTTTTCGACAATCACCAAATCGCCTTTGTTATCAACGGTTTCCTGTTTACCCATTAACTCTTCTGCAATCCAATAATCCAGCACTCGACCACGGAGAAAACCGCTGTACTTACAACGACGGCTTTTCACATTCCGCATACTCGCCCAAAACACTGGTCCCCACAGCCAGTAAAGGGCACCAATTAGCCCGAGCAAAAAGATGATTCCACCAAAATCAACCCGCAGAACGACTTTAATCACGAAAACAACAGCTACTGCCACGACAGAAATCAGCAGCCGTTGTAAAAAGTCTGGAAATTTCCCCCAGTAGTATTTGTACTGCGGACCAGTGGCAATCAGGGGAATGAGTTGTTCAAATTTCTGGCGAGTTAATGGGACGATCATGAGTGCTGTGTTGTAAGTGGTGAGTGCTAGGTATTTTAAATCAGTTATCAGTTACCAGTTACCAGTTACCAGTTATCAGCTACGTACGCAGTACCAGTTATCAGGTACGAAACGGACTCGTCCACCCCTTGTTCACTGTTTACTGTTCACTGTTTACTGTTCACTGTTCACTGTTAAAGAATTTTTTCTAATCCATATACTAACGACTTTAACTGGAGGACTTTGCGAATTGCTAGTAATACTCCTGGCATATAGCAAGCGCGATCGCTCGTATCATGTCTCAAAGTATAAATTTGACCCGCTGCACCAAAAATAACTTCTTGATGCGCAATCAGTCCTGGTAAACGCACACTATGAATTCTAACGCCTTCCTCGGCTTGACTACCTCGTGCTCCTGGTAATTTCTCCGTTTCTTCCACAAGAGACTGGTTATATGTTTTACCTATATCCGCTAACATCTGAGCAGTTTGAATTGCTGTCCCGCTGGGGGCATCAGCTTTTTGGTTATGATGCAGTTCAATAATTTCCACGTGGTCGAAATGTTGAGAAGCCGCAACTGCTGCTTGTTGCAGCAGTACCATACCAATAGAAAAGTTGGGAATAATTAAACACCCCGTACTTGCCTTATCAGCAAATTCTGCTAAATCTTGAATTTGTTCTGGACTTAAGCCAGTGGTACCGACAACCGGACGAAGACCATAGGCGATCGCACTACGAACATTGTCATACACTGAACTCGGATGCGTAAAATCTACCATCACCCCTAGCTGTTTTCCTTGAGATGCAAACGCCAGCATCGGTTCCAATTGATTGGTAATTGGAATTTCCAAAGGTTCACTTAAACCCGCCAGTTCCCCTGCATCCTGACCTTGATATTCAGCTGTTGTATCAATCGCACCTACAAGATTCATATCTGCTGCTTGCGTCACCGCTTTGATGACCTCGCGACCCATTTTGCCCGCAGCACCAATGACAACAACAGGGATTGGAGTTTGATTCGCCATAATTTGAGCAATACTTTTTACACCATCAAAGAATTGTAAATCCAGTAGGGATCTTCCTTCTCAAACATTCAAGATTCGCTCATTCAAACAGGTTGAATCTTTTTTTGAATTTTGAATTGCAAAGACGCCCATTTACTAGCAATAGGCATTCGCCAACCAGTTCCGAAGGCGCGAACCGTAATTTTCAATCCGGGGGGTGCTTGTCGTCGCTTAAACTCCGCACGCACCACCAAATTAGTCACTCGGTTTACTATTTCTGGGTAATGACCTGCAGCGATAATTTGTTCTGGAGATTGGTAATCGTGAATCAACCGTTGCAATATGTCGTCCAAAACCTCGTAAGACGGTAGCGAGTCTTGGTCAAGTTGACCGGGTTTGAGTTCGGCGCTGGGTGGTTTGGTTAAAACATTTTGTGGGATAACTTCATCATTGCGATTTAACCAATGGCAAATCGAATAAACGCGGGTTTTGGGCACATCAGCAATCACCGCCAAACCCCCATTCATATCGCCGTAAAGAGTGCAGTAACCAACTGCCATTTCTGACTTATTACCAGTCGATAGCAACAGATGGCCAAATTTATTAGAAATTGCCATCAATAAATTGCCCCTAATCCGGGATTGAATATTTTCCTCTGCCAGTCCAAACTCTGTTCGGGCAAATAACTCAGCTAACGTTTCGTCATAGCCTTGCATTAACTCCCCTATCTGTAGGATATGAGTTTTCATACCAAGATTTTCTGCTAATGCCAAAGCATCGCTGATAGAATGCTCAGAACTGTAGGGCGAAGGCATCAGGATACCGAGGACATTTTCTTTACCCAATGCTGCGGTAGCAACAGCCGCCACCAATGAAGAATCTATTCCACCACTTAAACCCAGCACAACTTTAGAAAAGCCACACTTACGAACATAATCTCGCAATCCTAAAACCAAAGCGTGCCAAATTTCCTCATCTTGAGATTCATATTCTGGTGCTATAGAACCTGAGTGCAAATCTCGTTGCACCTCATCAAATTCCACAACTCTCAAATCCTCTTCAAAACCACAGGCACGACAGACTATTTCACCCTGACGATTCAAAGCAAAACTTCTACCATCAAAAATTAAATCATCATTTCCCCCGACTTGATTGGCATAGAGAATCAGTTGCTGAAAACGCACTGCACTATACTTAAGCATTGCTTCGCGAGACTTCTGCTTGCCAGCACTATAAGGAGAAGCAGACAAATTCACAATCAAATCTACACCCAAAATTGTTAAGTCAGCAATTGGATTCGTGACATAACTTCGCTTACCCCAAAATTCCTCATCATTCCATAAATCTTCGCAAATTGTGACGCCAATACGAATATCATCTAAGGTAAAATAACTAGCTTCTGAACCTGGCTCAAAATAGCGATTTTCATCAAAAACATCATAAGTTGGTAAAAGGCACTTGTGAAAAATTTGCTTGACTTTTCCCCTTTCTAACAAAGCGATACTATTAAATAAACTTTTACCGCCCGTCTTGTGTGCTTTTACATTTTCTTCAACCGTGCCTACTAACACAGCGAGTTCTGGAGGCAAATCTTGTGCTAGTTGTTCTAAAGCAATTTCCATTGCTTGAACAAAACTAGGATTAAGCAATAAATCACGGGGTGGATAGCCACATAAAGAAAGTTCTGGCGTTAGTAATAAACGGGCACCTTCTGCAACTGCTTTTCGTGCCGCGTCCAGAATTTTCTGAGAATTACCTGGCAAATCACCAATGGTAGGATTAAGTTGAGCGATCGCTATTTTCATTTTCCTCTTTTTGTTTTCTTCTCTTCGTCCTCTTAACAGACATGTTGCGCTCTATAATGTTTGTCTGCCAGAGTTACAACAAGCTGCTATTGTATCCATACATTTTTGTAATTAAAGAAAAACCAAAGGTTTATCCTTAAAAGGAGCAAAAGCTTCCGCATCAAATTTATATAAACTAGCTGGACGACCAGCACCACGCGACACCTTTATTCCTGTATCGTATAGAAAACCTAACTTGAGTAAACGCGCTCGAAAATTAGAGTAATCAGAAAAGATTTCTCCTAAAACTGTAGTATATAACTGATATAAATCATTCAAAGTAAACACTTCTGGCAACACTTCAAATGCGACTGGACTATACTCCAACTTATTTCGCAAACGCCTGTGTCCGTATGCCAAAATCTTGTTATGGTCAAAAGCTAGTTGCGGCAATTGCTTCACCGGATACCAAGCTATTCCAGTGACTCCATCAGCAATCAATTCTGCTTCCTCAAATCGCACGAGGGCAAAGTAACTCACCGATAGATAACGTACACCATAACTATCGCTTGCTTCCCGGGGATCACGTGATGGTCCTCCAAAAGTATAAAGTTGCTCTAAATAAAGGTTTTTTACCCTTATTTTTTCAGACAGAATCCGATACGCAGCATCTTCTAAAGACTCACCTTGACGTACCAAAGTACCAGGAAGACTCCAAGAATTTAAAAATGGCTCCTGGTGTCTCATGACTAATAGAACCAGCAGTCGATTTTGTGCAGTATCTACAGAGAAAATAACATTATCAACACCGACCTTGAAATCTGCTAAAGGTGGTTGTTTTAGCGCGTGTACAATCTTTATTTTGTTGTGTCCTGGCATATAGCCGTTTTCAATTGAATGCAATTTTGAGTTTAGGATTTGGAGTAGCTTGGCAAAAGTACTTATAGTTTAACAAGTTAAATTTTCGGGTAGACATTTGTACAAATGCTCTTTGTGAATATAATCAACGACTAGAGGTGTCAGGGCTTCGCGATCGCCATTTTCACGATACGCTGTTGAGGACACATCTAGACCAATAAACTTGGCAACCGTGACTTTCCCTCCGAGTTTTTGCACAATATGTAAATTAGATTCATCTATTGCATATCTTGGGCGCGGTATGACCAAAAGTTGTACTTGTTGCAATAAATCTTCAATACGATACCAGCGCGGTAATTGAGCTAGTAAATCTGAACCAACCACTAATGTAAACTCCGCCTCTGACCAACGTTTTTTTGCTTTCTCTAATGTTTCCAGCGTTCTCAAGTGACTTAATTCCTGTTCCAAAGCAATATTATGCTTTGATGAGTCAATATCCAAAATCAAGAAATTTAACATTGCTACCCGATGTTCTAAAGGGGTTTGATGCGATTTCAATGGATTATTTGCCGCCCAAACTGCCACCCAATCAAAATGGTCTGACAGCCAACGAATAACCGCTTGGTGTCCAGCAGTTGGTGGATCAGCACTCGTACCAAACAGAGCAACTTTCATAGTCAGACAATTTTGGATTTTAGATTTTGGATTTTAGATTTTGGATTTTAGATTTTGGATTTTAGATTTTGGATTAATTCCACAGGATTAATCTGGGGGCTTGTACCATTAAGCAATCATTGGTCATTAGTAATCAAAATTATTCTCCCTCACTCCCTTACTCCCTGCTCCGCTCTCTAACTGTGCAGTCAGGTTCTTCGTCTTTTGAGTCAACTGTTGTAACTGTTCAGAAATCTCCACTTTCACCGATACGGGATTCTCCAAACGTCGCGTCTGGTCTGGCAAACTAGCAACGGAAGTGGCAGTCCTTTGTCGAATTTCTGCCAAAGTCTGTTGTGCTTGCACCCGTTTACCTTCCTTAACAAACAACTGCAACAAAGGCAGATGTGAAGATTGGGGAAATTCTTCGTTTCCATATCTTCCGTGTTCTTCACTCACCAAGCCCAAACAGTCTGCTTTCACCTGACTTCCCTCAAAAGAGCGAAAAATCTGCTTACGTCCTGGGTAAGTCGCCTTACCACTCGAATGTTTCATCACCGGAGTTCCATCAATTTCCACCAGTTTGTAGACTCCATTGACAGCAGAACCAGTCACCAGTCGTGTTCCCAGCCCATAACCATCAATCTGCGCACCAGCAGCCTTAAGCCGCGCGATTTCCCACTCGTCCAAGTCGCCACTGGCAAAAATGGACACATTTGGAAGAAGCGATCGCACTTGTTTTGACAACGACACCAAATCACCAGAATCCAACCTAACCCCAGCTAATTGGATTTCCCCGGAATTAACCTTTGCAGACAACCGCTCGGCAGCTGCAATAGTATCGTAAGTATCAATTAATAAGGGCGCACCTGGGAAATAACGATGAAAAACAGTAAATGCCTGGTCTTCGCTACCTTCCATTGCCGACAGTGCCATAACCAAAGCGTGAGCCATCGTACCACTAGGTTTTTCTCCCAGTTGTAGCGCCGCTAACACATTCGATGTTGCATCCAAACCACCAGCCAGTGCTGCACGCGCCGCCCACAAAGACGCTTGCGGGCTAAATGCCCGTCTGGTTCCAAATTCCAGCAGTGTTGCTTGAGAAGACGCCACATCACGTAATCTTGCTGCACGTGTCGCAATCAAACTCTGGTAATTTATGGTATTCAAAAGGTAAGTTTCTACCAGCTGTGCTTGCCAAAGAGGTGCTTCCACTCGCAACAGAGGTTCATTCGCAAACACTGCTGTTCCCTCAGGTACCGCCCAAACATTGCCAGTAAAACGTCCCTCAGCAAGCAGTGACCAAAAACTCTCGGGAACATTGGCAAAAATTCCAGTTGCTTGCAAAGCCGCTATCCCAGAGGGACTGAAGTGGTATTTTTCCAAATATTCCAACACTTGCGCCAGCCCCATAGCTATCAAATAGCCAAAATTCTCTGGCAAACGTCTGACAAACAACTCAAAGCTTGCCCATCGTTGTTCTACACCTTCCCCCGCATAACAAGCCGCCATTGTCAACTGGTAAAGGTCTGTCAGCAGGCTGTTATCAATAGTAGAAAGTGTCAGTTCTTGATTCTGTGTGTTCTGCTGTTGCTGATTGTTTGTAGATGCATGGTTCCAACTTGGGAAACTAGTCATGACATAGCGCCCTTAGAAGAATACTTCTTTGACTTACGGTAAATTTTACCATAAATAATGTCAACTATTGAAAGAGCGCTATCAGAAAGTGCTTGGAACTAGAGTTTTGACGACTACTATATTATTAGTTTAGTAAAATATTTAATGAATTTTAATAGTTATACTTATTATTAATAATAGTATCCCTAAAAGAGTGAAGTGAAATGTCAAACTATGCCGAACGGAGGATGAAAGATAAAAAATCATCTGACTGACACTTTTATTCCCTTATCCTTGATTGTTTATTGAACTGTTTTTTTAATCTAAAGTATTGCAACTATATATCACTGATTATTGCAGAAAATATAGATATATTGCCAATCGCAACCAAAGAGAATGTGAAGAACTAGAGTAGATATATTAGAAGACATATCGCAAGTGAAGCGATAACAAAAATGGGGGTTTGATATTATGGCTATCTCCGAAATACTTGCTAAAGTCACCCAATACATTTCTGAGGCTGCGATGCGTATTTTTGCACCGTCAGACGATGCATATCCCAATACTGGCGTACAACCATTTACAGGAGACCCTTATAACAAGAAGACAGCAGACATTTGGTAAAGAAATGTGTGACATACTCCTATCTGACACTCCTTCCAAGGCATGAGGCATACTGCAGAAGGTATCAAGGCAAGAAAAAAGTTTTGAAAAAACAAGCTCCCCGGCTTCTAACTTGAAGTCGGGGAGCTATTTTCACGAATCATTATTGCTACTGCCAAAACTACGGTGGGTGCTAAAAACCACTTTTATTCTATTGCTTGGGTAAGTGTAGGCATTTCGCCTCTTATCCGGCAATACGAGTGAATTTATGCCCTGACTTTTAGTTTCTCCAAAGTGACTATGCGTATGCCTGCAGAACGCTTTAGGCTTAGGCGCAGGCACTTTCACACAAATGAAATAGAATTGCTGTAAATTTTTATTGTTTATAAAAATTTATCCAAAAATCAAGATAGCGCTCACCAAGAACTCCCTTCATCCTGGGCGGATGGTATTGCATTTATAGAGGCTTTGTTATCCTTCAGCAGAATCAGCCTTCATTTTTCGTTTCACTGCGTAAATCCTTTTTTCAACCAAAGTCTCACAGTAGACATTCCCTAGTTTTGCTAGGGAACAAGAAATAAGGAATGTGAAACAATGTTTTGGAAATTCGTAATTAGTGCTTTACTATTACCCAGTTGTCTTGGATTAGAGGTAGCCACAGCATCAGTCCAAAAAGGAATTAAAACACAGTTAAACTACGAGGAATTAGGAACACAAGTTGCTCAGGTTGAAGATAATTTGTCAACTCAAACAGATTGGGAGACTGACACTGAACAACTAAAACATCATAAACACCGTCATCATTACAAGACTCGTCGATCTTACCGTCATCGTAGACCTTGCTCACAAAGCAACAGATCTTACTACCGTCGTGGATACCATCCACAGTACATTGATTACCGTAGACGACATAATGATTACAACAGATATTATCAAGATAGACAATACCATCCTGAGTACATTTATGACCGTGACATATATCGTAACCCTTACAGATATAACCGTCACGGGCGCTACGATTACTGATTGATGATGTGTTGATATTTCTCAACCTTTAACAGTAAACAGTGAACAGTTATCAGTTATCACTGTTTACTGGTTTTATTACACATTTCCCATCAACTGGCTTAGAACATAAGCTAGTGCTGCACTACCTATAGGAACTGTCAGATTATCAATACCAAGAAACGAAACTACTTCCAAGCCAGTAGCGACTAAAGCAACCGTCAAAGATATCAGCCAAGTTTGCCAAAGGTTCCCTTGTACACTCACTAAAATTGAACTACTGATAATAAAACTCACGACAGCCATTGTCAGGGAACCTTCCCAACTTTTTTGTCTCCCAAAAACATTGTATTTATTTTGACCAATTTTCTGTCCTACCAAAGCTGCTAGTCCATCTCCCCACGTCATAACTAAAATTCCGAGTACAGCATAGTGAGGTTTTTGCAGTGTCCAGAACCAAGCTATGAGAACACCAATACTAACAGCATAGAAAAATGTCCCGAAACTTTTGCGTCCAACGCTATTAATACCAGGGAGAATAGGAAATTGGTAGGACAATAAGGTAACTGCACTCGCTACAATCGAAGCCGTAATACCTACAATTGGGGGAATATCTAGCCACCAAGCCAACAGAATCACATTACCTGTGCCAATGTGAACTATTTTCCGTATAACTTCTGGATCGTTACTGGCGACGCGATTGACTACCCATGCAAGAATTAGCATGAGTAACACCCAAATTGCAACGGCGGCACTTTGTACCCACACAGGAGGAATAGACTGTAAATCAAAAAATGAATTCAGCAACGATACAACAAAATGGATAAGTATAACTGTTGTTACTACTTTATTAGATCTAGGTGACAGCAATGAAATTATTATTGATTTTGCTGATTCGCTTCTACCGAATGTTTATCTCGCCGCTGTTTCTTCCGACTTGTCGTTTTCAACCAACTTGTTCAATGTATGCTATCCAAGCAATTGAACGTTTTGGAGTCTGGCGCGGTAGTTGGTTGGCAATTCGGCGTATCTTGCGGTGTCATCCGTTTCATCCGGGTGGCTACGATCCAGTTCCGGAAGCCTCAAGAACATCAACAAAACAGTCATCTTGCTGTCAACATCACGAATGAGACCTTATCATAAAATACCAATAATCGAATGTGGTGAAATGTTAGTGGAGATTCCTTTGGAACTGTTCGCGGTGGAATCTCCTCATCCTTATAAAAAATTGGGTGCACCTTATGGTGAACACTCTCCTTATTTTCTTCGCGAAAGCGTTGTTGAGAACTTAATATCAGCCCAAAATTACCTCCAGCTGCTGCGTCCCCACTGGCGTCTGCAAATTTTTGATGGTTATCGTCCTGTGGCTGTGCAAAAGTTTATGGTGAATTACGCTTTTGGCGAAGCTTTGCAAATGGCGGGACTTACTACAGATGAACTATCCCCAGACAAAAGTCAAGCCATCTGGGAGGAGGTTTATAAAATTTGGGCTGAACCCAGTTTGGATGAAAAAACTCCGCCTCCTCATAGTACGGGCGCTGCTGTGGATGTGACACTGGTAGATGATACGGGGGAAATTGTAGAGATGGGTTCGCCGATAGATGAAATGTCAGAGCGATCGCATCCAGACTACTTTGCTAATTCTTCTGATCCACTCGCACAGCAATATCATGACAATCGCCAGCTATTATGCCTAGTTATGGAAAAAGCCGGATTTCAACGCAATCCTAGAGAATGGTGGCATTTTTCCCTAGGAGATCAGATGTGGGCTTGGCTGAATAATGAAGCCAATCCAAATAATCCTGTGGTAGCACGCTACGGACGCATTATGTAAGTAACGCACCTACGCATCTTTAGGATTAAGCTGGATTAATTCCTCGGTTGTGTAGGTTCCCACTGGACTCCAAGCCAAGTATGGCAGGAGTAGCAGCGCTGCAAATTTAGAAATCGGCAAAACAGAGAGTGTCAGCAGTACACCTAAAATCACACCAACTGATCCAAGAATTTCCCCAATTCTAAGACTCCGCCATCTAAGCATTGCTGGAATGTATGAGATGGTAATAATTTCTAGTAGAACAAATGAACCCATCAGGAGCCAAGTTATCAAACTTCCTGGATTTTTTTGCCAAACAATATTGGCAGAAGCAGCACCGCAAACAAATACAACAGTCCAGATCAACGGAATCAGCGGCTCAAAAACCAACCACCTGGGGCGAGTTAACTGTGCAAACCACTTAACATCACGAGGCGTGATGAAAAAGGTACCAACTGCGATCGCAAAAGTCACAGCCCCAATTACCATCCAAGATTGAATCATACTTAACGCACTTTTTGAGAATTTTGTCAATCTATTTAAGGCAATTGTCACAATTTGGCATCTGGGTTTAATCAACCGTAGGTTGGAATATTTCAACCAGTTATCAGTTATTAGTTATCACTGTTTACTGTTCACTGTTCACTGTTTTAAGCATCTTGAGGATTCAGTCGAACCATTGCCCAAGTGGTATATGTTCCTATTGGACTCCAAAGCAAGTAAGGAACCAGGAGTAGTGCTGCCCAATTAGAAACAGGTAAAACTGCAAGTGTTAATATAATGCTTACAATAAAACCCGCGCCGCCGAGAATCGTACCAACCTTAAGACTGCGAAGCCGGAACATGACAGGGGTATACGCAATAGTCAGAATTTCCAGAAGTACATACAATCCCATTCGCACCCAAGTTATGCTATCTCCTGGGTTCTGTTCCCAAACAATATAAGCAGACCAAGCAGCGCAAATAAATATAATAGTCCAAATCACTGGAATCGCTGCTTCAAAAGTCAGCCATCTCGGTCGTTGCAGACGTTTGAACCATTTGCGATCGCCTGGAGTAATAATGTTAGCACCCAACGCTACTACAAAAGCGACTCCCCCAATCACCATCCACGATTTAATCATGACTGTTCATCCTTTGCATGGCTTTATTATCACGCCATATACTGCGATTCTGTCAGCTTAGAGGTAGATTGCCCATCATACCTGAGTCAGAATTCGCCTGTACGATCATCAGCGGTAGCCTCACGCGAAAGATTACTTTCTGCCCAAATAGTACCGCCATGCAACTTTGGCAGGTGGCGAACTATTGTCAATCCCAGCCGCTGTCTAGTATATTTCCTTTTCGTAGTGTTGCCAAAGAGTTAATCACTGGTTGGTGGGATGAGCATAAGAAGAAGTTTTCTTAAGAAAAAATAGTGGGAGCTTTATCCTTTGGAGAGAACATTGTTAGCGAAGCCAAAATGAAGCGCCATAAAGTTTGTAATTTTTGATTAAAACTTTACTTCAAAAATTCTAATTTGATTCTCATCAGGGTCAAGACAATAAAAGTAACGTCTTTCATGGTTTTTTGAAATATCTTTTACAATTTTTGCTTCTACTTTGCTCACATTATTATAAGCTTCATCGAGTGATTCAACTTCAAGGTCAATCGTGTGAGTAGTAGGTGCTTTAGTAGTCCCTGAAGAAAAGCCATGTCTTTTCTTATAATATTCTATATTAATTAATACAATACTCCCACATCTTACCAACAACTTTGATTCTTGTTCTACTTGAATCCCTAAAACTTTTTCATAGAAAAAACGAGATTTATCCAAATTGCTAACTGGAATTTCAATTCCTACATGGAGAATATTAACTTGTTGGAATTCAAAATTCTGTTCAGAGACACTAATAGATTTTAACTGAGAGTTAATTTCTGTGTTGTTTTTAGGGCGTGAAAGCTTTTTGACATATAAAGACTGACCTTCAGCAGTAGTCAGTTTCCACGATTTCGCCACAGTTGATTTAGATATAGACTGATGATTTACAGAAGCTGATATTTGGGCTTTTCTTCCATCTGGAATCAATATACTATCAGCAGGTTTTGACACTTCGATTTGTTTTACGAAAGCATCTAGATGCGTTTTCTGAATTGTGAAATTATCTGCTTGTTGAGTTTGTGAATCGCCTTGGTTTCTGGCTAAATGTTCTCCTATATCTCGGATATAGTTTGCATCTTGAACTTTTACTGCGTAATTTCCTAGCCATTCAATTCCCGCTATAGCACCAAGAATTCCACCAGTCATTGACGCAATCGTATCAGTGTCAGCACCGTGAGCGAATCCTGCTTCTAAAAGACCATAGAACGGATTTGCGGCAAAACGCGATGCCAGAAATATGGCAGCCGCAGCACTTACCGTTCCTGCTCCTTTGACACTTTTATTAAAGCATCCAAGTTTAGTAAGAACTTCTCGCTCAATCGAGAGCGCTCCTTGCTTCATTCCCTCTTGGCATAACTCAAGAAGTTGCAACATCTCCTTAATAGTGTGTTGCCAAGAATCGTCATATTGTCCATCAGTTGTTTGGAAAGCTGAATTTTTCCAACTCGGGCAAATATCATTTAAATCTGGTAAAACAGACCAATAATTAACTTCAGATAAAACTTTTTCAAGAATTGCACCGTATTGCAAAGTATTCGTCTCTCGTAATGCTACCCAAATGGCAAAACCGTAAGCAAGCCCACCCACCAAAGCTCTGGGGTGTCCGTGAGTTGTAACACCATTAGCAACAATATTTTTCGCAATGTTTTCAAAATTAGTTTCTGTCGCACCTAACAAACAATGAGGCAATATTCGCATCGCCACACCATTTCCACCAGCACCAAAATATCGCTTTTTCTCCTTATCAGGAGAAGACCAAGGCTCTATTCCTGCAAGCCATTGCTGCGCTGATCGTTTTGTTGCTCCTCCTCCACCACGTTCGTAAGAAGTCCAAATTGGTAATTCCCGCTTAGTGAAATGGTGCCACCACCGTGCGCCATAAAGTAAGCTTCTGGCAGTACAAAGAATTAGCTGCGTATCGTCACTATATTCACCAGCAAGAATAACTTCGTGATGAGGGTAGTATTGCCCCCCTGACTTCCGCACCCATTGTTGGAATCCATTATCTAAAATTTCTGCTGGAGAAGAAGTCTTTTTATCAATTCTCTTAGCTTCTGGTTCTTGAGACCATCCCAACGCATCACCAACAGCTGCGCCAAGAAATGCACCTTGTCCTTTTGTCATAAGGGAGATTGTATGTAGGTGCTGTTCATTACTAATCATAGTTCCTCCCCGACTTTCCAAGGTCTTTCATCTGGTCTTTTTCCTGAGCGAATCAAGTTGCTTAAATTGTATTTATTAAATAAATCTGGTGCTACTACGAATTTGTATTTATCTTCAGAAATACCCAGGATGTCAAGGCGTACTGCTTCGTTTTTTGCCTGCGTTTCACTTGGTACTGCAATCGCTAAAATGTCAGATATTCCAATTTGGTCAGGTATTAGTACCTCTGCTTGATCATCTGTTGGACAGCAAACTAAGTGATTAGGTGATCGCTTTCTAGTTATTCCATAGGCTCCAGGAATAGCATCAGCAAAAATAGCTTTAAACCCCTGTTCACCCTCAACAATACCTCTACCATAACCCGATGCAGCATTGCGTGGACAGAAACGAGTACCAGACATCCAAAGGTACTTAGGGTTGATAAACAGTACAACCCAATCTTTGAATAGAATATCCTTTGATTTCGCCTTATCAAAATACCAAGCATTGGGATATTGAATTGAACAACATATGTATCCTTCATGCCTATCTAGTCGCTCTAAATCGGTTTGTGTAAAAACACTGCGCTCATTTTTTTGTAAATGTTTTGTTGCCAGTATTCCCGTTTCACCTGTCAAAATATGAACGAGGTTGCGCGATGGGGTAAAATGACAAAGACGTGTTATACTGCGACGTTCAGCTTCACGCTTAATCGAATCAATCATCTTTTCACCCTCTCGTAAAGGCTGGTATCACTTGGTAAAAGACTAGTAATTTCACCGCAGTACGTTATAATCAGCCGTGTTTTAGCGCGGGTAACACCAACATACAATAATCTTCCATCTTGGGCGCTTGCATCTGGTTCACCGAAAGCTTCTACTGCTTCGGGGTCTGGTAATTTCTTATTATTACAAAATGGCAAAATAACTGCGTCGAATTCAAGACCTTTTGCTGAATGATAAGTTCCATATCTAATACCAGCCCCGGCTTGCCAAGTTGTCATCTCTCGATGCAGACGGATAGTTCCTTTTGGTAAATATTGTCCGATAAGTTTTTCATCTTGGCGATCGCGAAAAAGAATTGCCACGCTTTGCATTCTAGCTAGCGCTATAGCCTCGCTCACGACAAACAGTATTTCCTGGTCAGGAGAAGAAAATTCAACGATTGTTGGTAACGCACCGTCAGCAGGTGGTGAAACTGGTTCCACTAAATCGGGGACACCTTTAAAATAAGGCATTTTTGAGATAGCAAGTCCAAGTTTAGCAATTTGTTTGGTGTTCCGGTAATTTTGTTTAAATTCCCAAACTTGTCGGATATCAAGTCCTGCATCTCGCCAAGATATACGATGTCCATATATTTGCTGTGCTACATCTCCAAAGAACGTCAGTGAACCATCTGCAGGAATAGCCGAGGCAAGGGAGCGAATCATTTGTGGCGAAAAGTCCTGACCCTCATCAATTACGATGTGCTTATATAAACGTTTTGATGTATCTGCATCGAATTCTTCACAAACAGTAGTCGCTATATCGTCCCAGTCGTACTTTTTACCGCTTTGCTGACGCAGGTTTAGGTAAGTCTGGTAGATTTCAAAGACTAACTCCCGTTCTTCCTCCTTAAAACGCATTTCTCTATCACTAGATACATCCAAATTTTGATACTCTTCGTAAGTAGTAATACCATAGTGTGCTATCCAGCGAATTTCTTCTGAAAAAAGCTCTACAGGATAATCAAAAAGAGGATGCAAACTATACTGCCATGAAAGATTGTTTACCGCTTGCTTCACTAAAGCCTCGCGATCATCTGGAGTGAGAATCGCATAACGAGACATTTTATTGCGAAAAGCGAGATATCCCCTCGCAAAGAGATGGTAGTTCTCGATCTTCACGTTGACTAGTTTGATGTCTTGAAGGTGTTTTAGGTAAGTTACAAGCGCTTTATTAAATGTGACTAACAACGTCTTGCCGCAATGTTCAGTCCTTGGATTACCAAGAAAAGCTGATCGCAAAATAGCAAGTGTTGTTTTACCACTTCCCGCAGTTCCTAAAACAGCGAAGTGCCCCCGTGCTGGTAGATATAGCACCTCTTTTTGGCGACCAATTGGCTGAGGTAGACTCATTATCTCGTGGAAGCTTAGTTTTAATTTCTACTATAACTTTTCAGTAGCTGGCTGTATTGGGTAAAAGTTGCGATCGCCATAAAAAGTGCCCAATCAATTATTGAAGGCTAAGCTTTTTTGTTGGCTCTCCTTCATCGGTTATTTGTAAACAAAAGTAAAGCTTGAAAAAACCAAGTTTCTCAAACTGGGCAATCAGCATATTTGGTTTCACTACTCAATCAAAATAAAATTGATTGTGTGCTTAACAAGTATTTACAAAATTGTCTAAAATCTGAAAAATAAGCGAACGTACAGCACAGGTAGACGTTGAGACGCAGAACAACACAAGCAAAAAGTCAAAACTCATGCAGCGCAAAACAATACTACTTTTGTTCAGGTATTATTTAAAACTATTAATCCTGAATGATTATCAACTTATAACTCAATATATTAAGTTTTTAATAACACTTGTGTCAGCCTCTACATTAAGACTAAAACCTACTACCACAATTGTGTATCCTGAAAACAGCACTGGCTATCTTCAATGGAGGTCTAATGACTCCCAAAGTTATGCGTCAGCTTTGGTCTGTAGTGGAAACTACACAAACTAAGACGCTATTGCAGCTCGATGATGCTAGCTTGGTTCACTGGTTGGTCAAACAAATCAAAACCCAAGCTTTGCTAGATTGTCATGAAAGCGATTTTCTCAGTGACTACGTTAAATCTCGGCTAGCACTGATCCGTGATTTGGCTCAAGAACGTCAGTATTCCTAAAAGTCAAAGTCATAACTGATGACTCATGACTCATATGACTCATAACTGATGACTCGGCAAATAACCCTCTACCAAACAGTCAGAACCAACTACCCGTATCTCTACACGTTCCAAGGATAGCGCCTCACTCATGGAGGTCAAACCTAAGTCACCCACAGGTGTAGGAGCATGAGCACCACCAACGATTTTAGGAGCAATAAAAGCAAAAACTTTTTGTACTGCTCCTTGGGCGATCGCATTAGCAGCTAAAAGACCACCGCACTCCCATAACACGCTGCAAAATCCTCGCTCGTATAAATACGCCATCACTTTATCTGGTGTGAGTGGTGTTAACTCCACCACTTCCACTCCCAGGTTCCGCAACAACTCTTGAAAATCGGGATTAGCTCCTTTTTCTGTGAAAACCAAAGTGGGAGCTTCTGCAGTTTCCCAGATACGAGCGTTTTGAGGTAAATCCAAACTGCGGCTCATCACCACCCGCAGGGGATTATGTGCTCCTTCGCGATGGCTAGTCAAATAAGGATTATCCTGTCTAATTGTGTTTCCACCAACAATCACCGCATCGCAACCAGCTCGCAATTGATGAACTTCACTGCGAGCATCCTTATTTGTCACCCAAGCACTATGACCAGTCGTCGTCGCAATTTTGCCATCTAAAGTCATGGCATATTTTAAAATACCAAAAGGTCGATGATGGAGAATGCGGTGGATAAAGCCTTCATTTAACTTTTTACAAGCTTGCTCTTCGACTCCCACCAAAACCTCTATCCCCGCAGCCCGTAGACGGGCGATACCACCACCTGCAACAAGTGGATTAGGGTCAACCGTCCCCACAACCACCTTAGCGACCCCAGCGGCTACCAATCCTTCTGAACAAGGGGGAGTACGTCCATAGTGATTGCAAGGCTCCAAGCTCACGTAAATCGTTGCTCCACCAGCATTTTCACCTGCTGCTTTCAGGGCAAAAACTTCTGCGTGCGGCTCACCAGCACGCGGATGAAACCCTTCGCCAACAATCTCGCCATCTTTGACAATCACCGCCCCAACCATTGGGTTTGGGGAAGTGCGTCCTAAAGCGCGACGGGCGAGTTCTATACACCGCCGCATCATAGCGTGGTCAAAGTCACTTCCCAGTGTTTGTTTTGGATGTGAATCATCGTGAAATCCTGACCCTGCAATCAAAGCATCTGGTTGAGCGATCATTGGTAAATTATCCATAATTCTTAGCAAGAGAGTAATAATCTTGTAGTTACAAAAGATGAATTTACTCTAGCTTGAATTATTTTGTTATAAGGATGCGTATATTCCAGAAAAATTTAGGAGTGAGGAGTCAGATTAATTGACTCCTCACTCCTCACTCCTTTGTGGGTTTAAACCCAGATTATCCACACTCCGCACTTGGTACTTTGTTAGAAGATTTCTGAATTGGTGAATTCTTCTTCACTGATTTATGACTGTTGTGCTAATTTTAGTTGCTGCCACCAGCGATTTAGGGGAAAATAAAGTACTGGTGCCCAGAGGCTACTGAGAATGGCAGAGGCAAGAGCGACTTTTTGAAAATATGCCCAGACATCTGCCGGATTGCGATCGCCCATTAAAATCAACTGCGATGCAAAAATTGTCTCTGACCATAGTGCCATACCAAAGACAATTAAGGCAATAGAAATAAAATCTTCTTGTATAAAACGCTGCTTCTGCAACAGACCAGTTAGACTTCCAACCACCGCCAAACTCAAAGCATGAGTTGGATCAGGTGATGTCATAGCATCTTGTAGTAAACCCAAAACAACACCTGCGAATGCGCCACTAAAAGCTGAGCGCTTGACACTCCAAGCTACTACCCAAATCACAGGCCAGTTTGGTCCTATTCCCAATAATTCCATACCAGGAATTCGGATTAACAGCATCAGTAAGCATAACATGACTGATCCAGTTATGATCGCCCAATCAGTGAACTGACGTAAGCGCGGGTGCCAACGAGAAAGCGCGACGATTTGAATTTTGGGTTTTCGTCTTGGCGGTTTTGGCTTCTTTTTGCTAGTGCTTTGTAATTGAGGAGTCCTCATTGTTTCATTTAGATTTTTCTGACTTTTGATTGACAGAACCGACATTTTCTGGTTTCTGAGTTTGTGGTTTAGGATATACCGCCACCCAATCCAAAGAGCGTATCGACGGGAAAAGTTCCACTTTCCCCACTGATGCGGGAAGTTTCTTTAAATCTAAAGACTTCACTCGTCCGATAGCCAATCCGGAAGGAAACTTCTGACTATAGGTAGATGTAGTAACTACGTCTCCAGGTTTTACATTTGGGACTTTTTCATAAAATTCCAGGACTCCATCAGCAGAGGAATCTCCTCGCAAAACACCCTTTGCCCCTGTGCGGCTGACTGTTACACCAACTTGACTCTTGAGATCACTAATTAACAGCACACGGCTAGTATTGGGAGTTACGCTTTCTATCAGACCCGCCAATCCACCATCAGCCTTAACGATATAACCTTCCTGAATACCTGCAAGGCTTCCACGATTGAGAGTCACTTGTTGCCACCAGTTGTCAGCACCACGCGTCATTACTCGCGCGACAATGGGGCGGGATGATGGAGGTTCTTTTTCTACGTAGCTTAATAACTGTTTTAACTTTTTATTTTGGTTTTTCAGTTCTGTGATCTGGGTTTGCAGTTCCAAAAGCTGACCACCTTTGAAACGTTCTTCTTGAGCAGGTGGTGTCTGCAACATCTGAATTGGACGGGTTATCCCTTCATATATCTCAAACATTAGAGCACCTTGAGTTTGTCGAAGCACCCAAGCACCACCAACAACTATACCTAGCAACCCTATTTGTAATCCTCTGCGCTCCCACCACCGACGTGCCGTAAACATAAGAAACCTTTTTTAGCTGTAATATAAATTAAGATATTGGATTCCCGCAACGCTATCGAACCCAATATCTAATAGCGCTTGTGTTACATATTGCGAGAACGCCCGCTGAAAATTCTTTCCATCTGCTTGAAATTTTCTAACACACGACCTGTGCCCATAACAACACAGCTTAATGGGTCAGTAGCGATGTGCGTTACTATTCCAGTCTCATGGCTGATTAAGGTATCTACTCCTTTGAGCAGCGCACCTCCACCAGCTAGCATAATTCCTCGGTCAATGATATCTGATGCCAACTCTGGCGGGATGCGTTCCAAAGTCCGCTTCACCGCTTCGATAATCACCAACAAAGGTTCCGACATACTTTCACGTACTTCTGGCCCTTTAATTGTGACAGTTCGCGGTAAACCAGAAAGCAGGTGCAAGCCTCGAACTTCCATCATGGCCTCATCATCATCATGAGTGGGATATGCTGATCCTATGCGAATTTTGATGTCTTCAGCAGTACGTTCCCCTATGACTAGGTTATGAACTTTCTTCAGATACTGCATGATGGCTTCGGTCAGTTCATCTCCAGCAATACGTACTGATTCAGAAAGCACTGTCCCTTGGAGGCTCAACACGGCAACTTCTGTTGTCCCGCCACCAATATCAATAATCATATTGCCTGTTGCTTCAGTGACAGGTAGTCCTGCCCCAATTGCTGCAGCCACTGGTTCATCAATCAAGTAAACTTCTCTTGCCCCAGCTTGAGAAGCCGCATCCATGACAGCTCTTCTTTCTACCCCTGTTACCCCACTAGGAATACCAATGACAATTCTTGGTAATACTAGAGATTTGCCCTCGTTGACTCTTTGGATAAAGCTTTTTAGCATCACTTCTGCTGTATCGAAGTCAGCGATGACACCATCACGCAAGGGGCGCACTGCAATTACATTCGCAGGTGTGCGACCGAGCATTTTTTTTGCTTCTTCTCCAACTGCTATTGGAACCTTTTCGTTTAGGTCAATCGACACTACGGAAGGTTCTTGCAGAACAATGCCTTTACCTGATACATAAACGAGGGTGTTTGCGGTACCAAGGTCAATACCCATATCCCGCGATAAGGAAAATTTACTAAAAAGACCCACGCGTTGGCCCCCTAATTTTGATATTTTTTCAGTACTGCCACAAATGAGAATTGTGCAGGATCGTATTATGTTTTTTAACCTGAGTCCAGTAAACTAGATTATCTTTTTATATATTTTTCGTAATCTTTGACCAGTCTCAGGCTTCCATTGTTCTATATTCCTAGGCGGCATAAGTGTATCCGTATTGTTTTAGAGTTTCCACAGAGTGATTAATATCATGTGTTTGGCAACTGTAATTATTTTTTATGGAACGCAATGCTAGACAATATAGCAATTGGCTACTATGGTATTCACAATACAAATACATTTGTACTGAAAATTGCACATGAGCATAAATATCGTTACCCTCATTGGTCGTGTAGGAACTGACCCGGATATGAAGTATTTCGAGTCAGGTAGTGTCAAGTGTAAATTGACACTAGCAGTCAATCGGCGTACAAGAGACAGCGAACATACTGATTGGTTTAATCTGGAATTATGGGGAAAAACAGCGCAGGTAGCAGGTGATTACGTGCGTAAAGGCAAACAAATTGCTGTTAAGGGTTCCTTAAAATTTGATAGTTGGAGCGATCGCGCCACAGGAGCAAATCGCTCCACACCCGTTATCATCGTGGATCAGCTGCAACTGCTAGGTTCTAAACGGGATGTCGAAGATGCGGATGTAGATATGAGTCCTGATAATTTCTAATTTAGTAAAAAGTCAATCAATTTTGGATTTTGAATTTTAGATTTTAGATTAACCCTGAGCTTAGCCGAAGGATTGACCCCATATCACCGAAGACAGGGGCTTGAGATCCCAAGAAAATTTATTTTTCTCCACGACTCAAGTCAGGGGCTTGAAACCTTTTTTTTGATTTTAGATTTTAACCCTTCGGCTGAGTCCTTCGGACACGCCAAGGGCGAACGCTAAGGGTTAAAGCTGAGCGAAGCCGAAGCTTTAATCCAAAATCCAAAATCTAAAATTGTCTCGGTCAAAACAGGTGACTAATAACTAATTTGTAATGTCACCGTAGCTTCCACCTGCTGCTCACTACCGACTATAGGGGTGGAAGCATCTAATGCTGCTGCCTTACTATACTCGGCACGTAATACAGGTCTTGGTGGTGGAGGTGTGCTGGCTCCATTTATTTGAATGTTGACAACTTCTTTAGGTTGGAAACCCAAAGTACTCAAAACTGCTTGAGCTTGCTGTTGAGCATCTTGAGTGGCTTTTTTTAATGCTTGTTGTTGAGCAAGGGTTATCGCCTCATCGCTAGCAACAAAACTTATGCCGTTAATTTGAGTCGCACCAGCTTTGACCGCTTCATCTAACAGAGTACCCGCGCGTTCAGTGGGAATCCGAAAACTGACAACATTAGAAGCAGCATAGCCTGTAATCCGCTGCACTTTATTGTCGTAACTGTATACTGGGTTGAGACTAATCCCCGTGGTCTGTAATTTTTGCACATTACGGCTTTTTACTAAAGCAACCACTGCAGATGACCTGCGAGCAGCTTCTTGTTGTACCTGCTGTGCTGTTTTTCCCTGAACCTCTACTCCCAAACTGACTTGAGACAAAGTTGTAGGAATGGTCTCCATTCCACGACCATTAACACTCAAAGTACGCAACATCGTCTCTTTCTGCTGCGCCAAAACAGGTTGGGTACTACTTATATATACAAGCAACGCTAAAAATAGAAATTTCCACCGGTTCCCAGCATTTAACTGAGAACCAAATATAGCATTTGTATTCACAAAACGTTCACTCCTCTAAAAATTATTCATCTATGAAGATCTAGTAAGTTGTGAAAAATCCTGAGTGGTTAGGCTGAACCAAAAACTAACCACTCATTGCTAACAAGAAACAACACACAACTAACACTCCCTATCCATTTGGAGAAGACACAAGCGGTAGTGTGTCTAAATAGGAGGTATTTTTACTTTGACACGATTACTGTCTAAAGTCTAAGCAGTTACATTTTTAGTAACTGAAAAATAGCTATTGGAATACTGTTAACTGTTAACTGCAAACAATTGAAGGAGAAAATTTATGGGATACTGGCTGCTGAAAACAGAACCAGACGAGTATTCCTACTGCTATTTAGAACGGGATAGCAATACAGTTTGGGATTAGTTAGCAATTGCGTTTGGCTCTTAAGCATCTGCGTACGATGGAAACTGGTGATTTGGTGAACCAGCACGGCGCAGGCGGTGACGACAACCTGCTGCTTTGAGGGTTTCCCAACAGCCACGCATCTGGCTCCCTAGTAGTCCACCCCTCTTGCAGACTATCTCTAGTCCCAGTATGACAGTCTCATTGGCAGCGCTTTATCGAATTAACAGGGGGCATGAATTGATTTATCAATGCTTTTTGTAGCGCCTCTATGAGTGTAGTGTTCAATGAACTTGTAAATTAGAGGGAAGGATTTTCCAGAATAATCAATGCAGTTAGATTTCACAACCTTCTCATTACCCTTATTCGCAACCGCGACAGAAACAGCAGATAGTTCACTAGTACTAGCAGCAGTGCTGCTGAGCATGGTCGTCATTTACCTTGCTAGTAAAGTTGGCGGAGAACTTTCAAACCGCTTTGGGTTACCGCCAGTGTTGGGAGAACTGGTAGCTGGTGTCGTGGTAGGTATTTCTGTCCTCCATCTATTAGTGTTTCCAGAAGGGGGCGCAGATAGTTCCAACTCTTTAATCATGACTTTCCTTCAAACCACTGGTGGTCTGAATCCAGCCGCTGCTGATGCTGTGTTTAAAACGCAGTCTGAGGTCATTTCCGTATTGTCAGAACTTGGTGTCATCATTCTGCTGTTTGAAATTGGTTTGGAATCAAACATCAAAGATTTGGTAGCTGTAGGTGTCCAAGCGAGTGTGGTAGCGGTAGTGGGTGTGGTAGTACCCTTTACTGCTGGTACGGTAGGATTAATGGCTTTTTTTGGTATTCCAGCAGTACCAGCAATTTTTGCAGGAGCAGCTTTAACTGCTACAAGTATTGGTATCACTTCTAAGGTATTGTCAGAACTTGGGCGTCTCAACTCCAAAGAAGGGCAAATTATTTTAGGTGCTGCTGTAATTGATGATGTCTTAGGAATTATCGTTTTAGCAGTGGTGGCAAGTCTTGCAAAAGAAGGTTCAGTAGATGTCGGTAAAGTCATTTATCTGATCATTAGTGCCAGTAGTTTCCTAGTGGGCGCAATTGTTCTTGGAAATGTTTTCAGTAATACCTTTGTAGCAATTGCGAAAAAGTTAAAAACTCGTGGTGGATTAGTGATACCAGCACTTATCTTTGCCTTTGTGATGGCATACTTTGCCGCTGCCATTCAATTAGAGGCAATTTTAGGTTCTTTTGCTGCTGGTTTGGTCTTAGACGAAACAGATGAGCGTGTGGAATTGCAAAAGCAAGTTCTTCCAATTGCTGATATACTGGTGCCAATTTTCTTTGTTACTGTTGGGGCAAAAACTGATTTAGGGGTTTTAAACCCAGCCATTCCCAGTAATCAGGAAGGTTTAGTCATGGCAGTTTTTCTGATAATTATTGCCATCCTAGGTAAAGTTGTCACTGGCTTCAGTGTATTTGGTCAACCTCAAATCAACCGTTTAGCAATTGGTGTGGGTATGATTCCCAGAGGTGAGGTAGGCTTAGTGTTTCTTGGTATTGGCTCTTCCATTGGTATTCTCTCGAAACCTTTGGAGGCGGCTATTATTATGATGGTCATTCTGACAACATTTATTGCACCTCCTCTTTTGCGGCTCGTATTCCCAGAACCAACAACAGCTACAGCAATACAGGAAATGCTTTTAGATAATTCTTCCGGAAAATCGTTGGTTATAGAATCACCAGATTCTCAAGACGATAAGTAAAATTCTTGAGTACAGACGCATGATTTAGAGCGTCTGTACTTAGATAACGACTGAGTTGTAAATTTGTCTAAGTAATATCTTCTTCTTTCTAATTTAAGTTGAAGTTTATACCAGCAACAAAATTTCTGATATTTCCGGGCACATTCATCCAAGGTTCGTATTATTCCTCATAGGTGTACAACGCTTCAAAGGAGCCAGCGCACCCCAAGTGGGTTAGTCAAAGCTCAAGGCGTTCTCCCCAATTTGATTGTTTTTTCTTCAGGAGGCAAGCTCAGGAGTGCTTTGCTAGCTAGCATAATTAAGGTTCCACTCTGTTACGATTCGCTTAAATTTTATCAGTCAGTTTTTTCTCTCCTCTGAAAAAAATCATCCGCACTGCTGTACGACAAGTTCATGATCTACTAAACTTCAAAATATGAATATTTTGTACTTTTGCTATTACTAATGGAAACTTTGATTCCAAAGTCTTCGTCTCCTTAAACTAAAAAAGGAGTTTGTTCTAAATGCCAGCACTCATTAGACAAGATGAGACAAGAGTGCAAAAGTTATTTTTGCACTTCTTGGGGAAAGGAGAAAGGTTAAAAGGAAAAAATTTTTAGATTTTTCCCCCTTATCCCTTACCCCTTACCTACTTCTGAAAAAAGTCTATTAGGAATGTTACTTTTGTTTTATCTTCCTTCTTGCTCACTCATCCAAAATTAGGTATTTCTTTAGCAGTTAAACAGGTGCACCGAAAAGTCAAGTTCACATCAGAAAAGACTAATACTAAATCTCCATGAAGTGGCACTTAATATTTCGTAATGATATGGTTTTACATCCTGGGGTTTTACCGTCATTTCTGATTAATTATATTAAGTGTAAGTTTATAGAGAGGTTGGTATAACATCCCAATTCTCTAAATTCATTGTCATGCTGTGGGTAAGAGCATCTGTGCAGCAGATACGCAGCACTTCGTTTCACACCCTGCCCAAAGCAGTAAAAGCGTCTACACAATGACAAGCGTATTTTTACATGTATTGGGATGCTTCCTCATAAAACAGTGGGAGTATTATCAGTCGGTGCATTGACGACTACCAAATCAGACAATATAAAAAATCTCTTTTTGATGGATGAAGTGTTTAGCTACCGACGGATACTTTTATGGAAATTGCTAAGAAGTCGGGAAGTCGTCTGGAGGGTCTCAATCAAATATCTAACAACAAAAAAATGCCATAACGGCATGAAAAGCTATTGGCAGCGTGTTAGAATTTGACGCCAATCATTCAATTTAGTATCTAAGAAGGATTAATACAGAACAATAGCTACTCCTAATGGTAAAACCTTAATAGATATTAGGTAAATAACACGCTTTGCTATCACCAAATTTGGATTATATTCAAAAATAATCACTATAACAATGTCTTGATGAAATCAAAAAATGATGCTTGTGCCACCAAAGCAATGTTGTGAGCGGTGATAGTGTGAAGATTTACCAAAACTTTGACCAACAAAAAACTCAGAAGTCAGTTATTCAGTTATCAGTGAGCCAGCGCGCATGAGGAGGGTCTCCCTCCCTAGGCGACGGGCGTTCGAGCCGTAAGGCGTGGCGTTTAGCCATAGGGTTATCAATTCACTGTTTACTGATAATTGTTCACTGTTGACTGTACTAAATTCTGCGTTTTGTGTTCTGGGTGCTTCTCCACTTCATAGACTCTCATAAATACGAATCAGGAGAAAACACTGTGAAAACCCACTGGTTACTACCTGGTACCTTTGTAACGACTAGTCTTTTGACGCTATTGTCGCCAGCTCAAGCAGCACAAAGCGCGAAATTGCAATCTTGGCGCTTTGATGCCAGTCAAAACCGATTAGAAATCAATACTCAAGGTCCAGTTCAACCCCAGGCGCAACTTGTTTTCAACCCTACGCGGTTGGTTATTGATTTGCCAGGAACTGATTTTGGGCGTCCCCAGTTGACGGAGTCAGTAGGCGGTGCGATTCGCTCTGTTCGTGTTGGTCAATTTGATCCACAAACAACTCGTATAGTTGTTGAACTGAATCCTGGTTATACCCTCGACCCCAAGCAAGTAAAATTTGAAGGGAAAAGTGCCAGTCGCTGGACAGTACAATTACCAACGCCACAAACTGAGGGAGTTGCCTCCTCACCAGCATCCCCAACCCCAAAAGCTTCACCAAGCCCAAAAAGTGAAGAAGTGGTCATCCCACCGCCAAGAAATATTTACAATGTGGTGACAGTAGATTCTGACGGTGAGAAAAAACCTGAGTTTTCTAAGGCTGTTGTCGTTGCAGAAAGGACTATTCAAGTTGAGAGTCTGCAAGTTACAGGGGACGGTTTTTTTCTGCGCACCAGTGGTGGAAATCCTCAGACTCAGATCATTCGCAGCCGCGATCGCAAAACCATCTTCGTTGACATTCCTGGTGCTACTTTGTCACCAAATTTTGGCGCTCGCGATAGATCTATAAATAGACATGGTGTCAACCGAGTTGAAATGATTCAACTGCAAAAAACACCACCAGCAGTCCGGATGACGCTGCGAGTAGACAAAGATACTCCTGATTGGCGCATAAGCACAAGCAGTTCTGATATTTCTGATGGTTTAGTCGTTCTACCAAATAATCGTTATGCGAGTGAGTCGCCCAGAAATAGTTATTCTATTACTCCACCAGATAATCCTCCCACTCCTGCTGTGGAGCCACCAAAAATCGATGCAATCTCCACAATTGAGGCTGTAGAACTGACTAGTAGTGGTACGCAACTCCTGATTAAAGCAGATCAACGTCTCTCATCTGCTAGTACTAGTTGGGATCAGTCATCTAATCAATTTCGTATCACCATTCCCAATGCTAAGTTGGCTTCTGCAGTCAAAGGTCCAAATTTCGATGCTAGTAGCCCTGTTCTGCGCGTGCGCTTGCTGCAACAAGACTCCCGTACTGTTGTTGTCTATGTCCAACCAGCATTAGGAGTGCGAATTGGGCAAGTTAACAAACTGAATGGTCAGGTTTTGTCTTTGGGATTAGAACGTCTCCCTTCTATCAAACCACCCATTGGTTTACCACCCATAAAACGACAAAACCCACAGCCTTTGGCATTACAGCCAATCAAGCCTGTAGGCCCGAAGCTTCCTGTTCGTAAGGGACGAGTCGTCGTTGTCGTTGATCCAGGACATGGCGGTAAAGACTCTGGAGCAGTTGGTATTGGTAGTATTCAAGAGAAAAATATTATTTTGCCTATTGGCAAAAGGGTGGCAGAAATTTTAGACCGAAGTGGTTACCAAGCAATACTAACCCGTGACTCAGACTATTTTGTCACTCTTCAAGGACGGGTAGACATAGCAGAGAGAACCAATGCTGATGTCTTTGTCAGTATCCATGCGAACTCAGCAGGTGATGATCGTCCTGAAGTGAGTGGTTTAGAAACATACTATTATGACAGCGGTTTAAGCCTAGCTCAGATCGTTCATAAGAGCATTCTCCGAAGTGTCAATGTGAGAGACCGTGGCGTGCGCAAAGCTAGATTCTATGTCTTAAGAAAAAATTCTATGCCAGCAATTTTGGTGGAAACAGGGTATTTAACTGGTCGTGAGGACGCTGCTAAGTTGTCCAACCGACTGTATCAAAATAAAATGGCAGAGGGGATTGCTGATGGTGTTCTTCAGTACTTAAAGCAAAAGTAAAATACTTGAAATGCCAAAGTACAAATTCGTACCGCTTTAAAACAACTACTGAGGCAGTTATCAGTGTCTGAAACTTTGATAACTGCCTCAGTAGTTTATATAGCAGGGAACGCTTAACAGGCTTTGAAGTATTGTAGTGCCCGTATTTTCTCATTAGTTTATGTCTTACAGCAATTTTCAGGTAATTGAACCACAAACTACGGTAAGCTGGTAGTAAAG
>NZ_CAWPKW010000291.1:0-687 GCF_963888615.1 Brasilonema octagenarum UFV-OR1
GGCACGCACGGTCTTCACCAACTCCTGCGCTATGGTCCGCAGAGTCACATCCCCCAGAACCTTGACCGCGCTGTCGTTGATCTCCAGCGCGTCGTAGAACGCCAGTTCGTCCTCGTTCAATCCGAGCGACTCGCCACGAGCTCCGGCCTCGCGCATCTCCTTCGCGAGCCCGATCAGCTCCTCGATCACCTGCGCCGCCTCGATCGCGCGGTTCTGGTAGCGGCGGATCGTCTGCTCCAGCATCTCGGCAAAGGACCGCGCCTGCACGACGTTCTTGCGCCGGCGGGTGGCCAGTTCGCCCTTGAGCAGCTTCTCCAGCAACTCGACCGCGAGATTGCGGTGCGGCATCCCACGTACCTCGGCGAGGAACTCCTCGGAGAGAATCGAGATGTCCGGCTTGGCCAGCCCTGCCGCCGCGAAGATGTCGATCACCCCCTCGGGCGCCACGGCACGCGAGATGATCTGCCGCACCGCGTGCTCGATGTCCTCTTCGGGCCGCGCGTCGCCGGGCGCGCGCTTCGCGAGCACGGCCTGCACGGCCTGGAAGAACGCCACGTCGTCGCGGATGCGCAGCGCCTCAGCGTGCGGCACCGCCAGCGCGAAGGCCTGTGACAGCTCACGCACTGCGCTCACGCAGCGCTCTTTGCCGCTCTCCTGCGCCAGGATGTGCTCCTGCGCAGCCGGCAG